>JAGVYH010000013.1 GCA_018303325.1 Candidatus Woesearchaeota archaeon | reverse complement strand
CGCAGTTTATACTGCGGCGAAGCCGCATCTTAAATTTTTCTGAGAAAATAGCGAGACCCAGCACTAAAGTGCTGGGGATTCTTTACGTACACTAAAAAATGGATATTTAATTCGAATAATGAAAGACGAAGAGCTTATTACAGAATTAACTAATTTCTGCAAAGAAAAACACATTTCAGGAGCATCATTATCAGGCATTGGCGGTGTAAGTAAATGCGAGATTGCATACTTTTCTATGAAA
This sequence comes from Candidatus Woesearchaeota archaeon, assembly GCA_018303325.1. Taxonomy (GTDB): domain Archaea; phylum Nanobdellota; class Nanobdellia; order Woesearchaeales; family DSVV01; genus JACQSP01. The sequence continues at coordinate 17,965 of JAGVYH010000013.1, read as the reverse complement.
ACAACCCAATATTCTGGCAAAGTCTTTAATGAACAGCTTGAATTATTGAGTATTACGGGCAATATAACCCTCGTCAACAAACAGCCGTTTGTTCATGCGCATGTTGTTTTAAGCGACAAGGATATGAAAACTTATGGGGGTCATTTGAAAAACGCAGTTGTCTGTCCAACAGCTGAAATAATAATTACTGAATTACTTGACGAAAAAGATTCTAAACTTAAGGTTGAAAGAAAAAAAGACGAAATAACTGGATTGAATTTGATGGAATTGTGAGATAACTTTAGTACTTTGCTTTTTTTCAGTCTTTAATTCATCTATCTTTGTAACCAAACTTTTTATTGTATGTTTTGTGATCAATTATGTCTATAACTAACGCAACGATTATTATATCTATTTCCTCCTCTTTTTCGCTTTCTTTAAGAGTATAAATCATTCTCCAAAAACAAGGAAGCTCTACTCTAAATAAGTTTTTTACATCATATTTCATGATGTATTCTGATGGTATTAATTGTTTAGCTATTGGATTTCCATAATGAGAATCCATTTTAATAAATTCTACCTTTTGGTCAACTGCTTTAAGTATCATTCTTTCTTTCTTCGAGATGTTAGCCTTTCTAAAGAAATCTTGGTAAATACTTTCCGCTTCTTCTGAAAAAAGTACTTTTATTCTTCTACACATAAATAAAATGTATTATTTTTGAGGTTAATAAATATTTGCTATATCTTTCCGCAAAATTTCCGACGTGGGACAGAAAATATTCAAAGAAAAACCGAAAACTTTTCAGTGCTCAAAACCCTTTTCTATTGCTTTCTCAAGCTTTGGAGAAGGATTGTATATCCATGTAATTCCTCTAATACCAATATAAATCTTATTACTCTTGTCAAGATAATCTACTATTTCTTTTAATGTATTATGATTTACTTTTTTAGGCAGGGCTTTTTTTAATTCAGCAAAGGTCATTACACTTCCTAGCATATTTTCTAATGCTTTTTCTACCATGAGAATTGTTTTTAATGTTGGTGCATGCAATAGTTTTGTTTTCAGATTTTTTTCATTCATGTTTATCACCAATACATATTTGTAACTAAAAGTTATTAACTTATAACAATTAGATATTAATTGATATATAAATGTTTTGGTTTTTCAGAATATTATAACTGATTTTTAGAAGCAAATACACGCTAAACAAGATATGTTTTATTCACTCAAATTACCTGCTTTTAGTTACAAAGCAATAAATTTAAAATTAATACTGCATTTCTTTGGCGTATGGCAAACATAGAGTATCAATAATTGCATTTTACGATACAGATAACAAAATTTTATTAGAAAAAAGAAGAATATCTAAGTTAGGTGAAGAATGGGGATTTTTTGGCGGAAATCTGAAGAATGGTGAAACTATAACTGATGCTCTGAGAAGAGAAATTATGGAAGAATTAAACTATTCTCTAGCTAATTATCATTATTTTAATACGTATTCATTAGATGTAAAACCAGAGGGCGCTGCATCAGACGTCAGAGCTATTGAACATTTATTTGTTGGAGAATTTCCTGGTTTTGACAAGATTTGTGTAAGGGAAGCGCTAGGTGCTGCGCTGTTTACTTTTGACCAAGCAAGAGCGCTTAAATTAATGCCTCATCATTACAGCCATATTGATGAGTTGGAAAGATATTTTACTAAATAAAAATAAGCTTTTAATAATTATTATTTATATTAAACTATATTTTACTAATTTATAACCCTTTTTGAATAGTAACAAAACAAAAGATTTATAAAGGAGTGCGATTCTTGTATTTCAATCGGTGATTATATGCATGAACATTGGTTTAATGATTGGAGAGAGTTTAAGGAAACAAGACTTTTGACTCCAGAAAACTATGAAGAAAACATAGCTAGATTTAAGCGATATTCTAAAAGAGCTACTGGTAGAGCATTACGTTTGCAGGTTAGTAAACCATTAAGCAGAGTAGGTCAATTAGGTGACATGGTTCAAGGCAAAGAGCCAAAAGATTTCTATTTTAGGTCAGGAGCAGATGTTTTAGATGCTCTTGCTGAAAAATTAGTTATGGTAGAAGCAGGATATCTTTTGGGAGAAGGCATAAATCCAAAAGGTATAAATCCTTTAGAGCATATTGCTGCAACAACAACATCTGCGGGGATGGCAGCGATTTATGCAGTTGCAATGGAATTAGTGAGGCATATGCCTATTAAAGAAAGAAAAGGCAAAAGATTTTTACAGGGAAAAACAGTTTATACACATACAAATAATGTTCTCGGCGAGAGAATGCAGGAGATGGGGCTTGAAGCTGCAATTAAGATTGATACTACACAGCCAGAGAATGTTGAATCTGCATTAAGAGAAAATAGAGGCAGTATTGTAGGAATTTTTTATGAGCCTGTTACTAATCCTTTGATTGGATATACTGATACAAGAGCAATTCATCAGATAGCAAAAGAATATGGCATTCCGATTATTGTTGACAACACATTTTTGACACCCTATCTCCAGCAGCCATTTAGAATGGGCACAGATATAGTTGTTCACAGCATGACTAAATATATGAATGGAGAAGGCGATATGCTGGGTGGGGCAGTAATTGGCCCAAAAGAATTTATAAAAAGTTTGAGAGGATGGCAAACAACAACAGGATGTGTAATTCAATCACCATCACTTGCATTATCTTTGTTTGATCGAGTGGCAAGGCTTTCTGAAAGAATGGAAATTCATGTTGAAAATGCCGAACAGATAGCACATTATCTTCAAAATTCAAAATATGTTGAACATGTATATCATCTTGATTTAGGGGAAAATACCAGAAATGGTTCATCTGGTGCAGTAGTCTCTTTTGTAATGAATGGAAAAGATGAAGATGAAAAAATAAGAAGAGAAGCTGCACTGATGCAATATTTGATTGATAACCAAGGAACAATATTATATCAAGTTAGCCTTGGTGATAAGGAACATTTAATGATAGGAGAGACAACATTAGGCACAGGAAAAAGTGAACTGCCTGTTGGACTAATAAGGTTTGCTGTCGGAAGAGAGCCAGAAGCAAGTGAAGTAATTAAATTCTTAAATAAAGCGTTTGAGCATGTTTACAAAAATTAAGCATATAACTATTTATCCAACATTAATTTTATATATTCTTAATTGTTTTCTTTAATAAACAATATAATAATTGTGTAATCAAAATGGAAAACTATCAAAGATACAGCAAATTTGTTGAAGACTGGAAAAAGGCCAGATTTCCCGCCAGGCCAAGCGAAGAAGAAATGCCAATTTTTGATAATTTAATGCAGGGTTACATAGGAAAAAAATTATTAATTCTTGGCTCAACACCAGAATTTCGTGATTTGGGCTTCAAACTTAAATTGAATGTTACCTGCGCAGATATAAACACAGATATGCTCGAAGGTATGAAGCAGCTGATGCAGTTTCCAAACAATAATGAAGCGCTTGTAAAATGCGACTGGCTAAACATGCCGTTTGAAAACAAAACATTTGATTTAGTGTTTGCAGAACAGTCAATAAACATAATTGAAGTTAAGCATTTTGGTAAATTTCTTAATGAAGTGAAAAGAGTAATGAAAGATGACGGAAAATTTGTTTTGAAATCAATTGTTTTGCTTGAACAATCTGAAGAAGAAATATTAAACAAAGCCAAAAAACAAAAGCGTGATGTTATTTATTTATACGATAAAATATGCAACATGCCAAAACATTATAAAAATAATCAAAGAAGCCATAAAGAAGTTTCTGATTATTTTTTTGAGTTAGTTAAACAAGGAAAGATAAGCCAAACAGAATACAATGAATTTATGCATCATTTTGGCGCAGTATGCAATGCAGACCTTAAATTGCATGCATTATTGAAAGATGAGTTTGAAAAGATATTAAAAACCCATTTCAAAATAAAAGAAATATTATATGGAAAAGATTTCGAGAGGCATTCTCTTCATCCGATTTATGTGCTGGAGAAATGAGCAAAATTAATGAGAATTTTAAGGAATAGGAAAAACTGTTGACAAAGGGATTTCTTCTTTTCTTTGTTTATTGTTATAATTTGTTATAAGTCCAGTTACTTAACTAAAGTCTGACCTATTTAACTATATTCAATAATCTTTTTTATTTTAACAGTTACACTCATGCCCCTAAATAATTTTAAGAAAATATTGGCACTTGCTGTTTCTATGATTATCATTCCTTTTCCCATCCTTTCCCCATTATATCTTTGAAGAATCCCCTCATAATTTTTCTTGCCTTTCTTATAGCCAAACAATCTTTTTGACAATAATACTCTTTTTGACTCTGGTTTTATGTTTTCCCATGAAAATATAGTTTTATGGGTAACTTTTGCTGGTATTTCTTCAAATTTTCCATACAAAACAAGACCATTAGAAAGTATACTATTTTTTAATTCCTTCCAATCGCTAAGTTTTCCTATAATTGGTTTTATCTCATTTTTTATATCTTTTAAAAGCCAATAATTTTCATATCTGGTTGATTTTAAAAATTTTTCTTTTATAACTTCAATTTCATTTTTTATATGCTTATTATTTCTAATTACATCAATAAATAAGTCTATATCACTTTCTTCTGATGCTTCGCTTCTGGATACAGAACCAAAAAGAATAATTCTGTTTATATAGCTAATATCACTCCTTTCTATTAAAAAAGATACAAAATCAATAGCATATGCTAGCAACACCTTGTTTTTCACAATATCCTGCTTTGGAGAATGGCTAGGTTTCAACTTTTACACCCACATCTTTAAACAATTGCTTTAGCTCATTGAATTTAATAAGTACTTCTTTTATTATCTTTTCTTCCTTAGGAATACCATAACACAGTTCATTCCTTTTATCTTCAATCTCTTTCATCAATGTTAAAATTTCTTCCTTTTTTAAAAACTGAAAAGGAAACTTTTCCTTTATTCTGTTTTTAGACTTAAACCATTCATGTTTGATGACAAAACCAGGATCTATTAAATTATTCATGTGAAAAAATATTTCAAGTAAGTCACACGCTGCAGCAGAGCAATTAAACCCAATAGTTCTTTGTCTTTTTGTTAGCCCTTTTGTTATAGATTCATCTATAACCTCCAAGCTTTCTTTTAATCTTTCATCATGTTTGGCAATATTCATAATTACACCTGTAACTCCTTAAGGTTACATATGTAACTATAATTATGCTGCTAATATTTAAATTTTGTGGTTACAAACGTAACTTTTAATAGTTACAATCGTAACCCTTAAATTGTTAAGTAAGAATTTCAATGATTGTAAATTTTGCCTAATTTTACCACGCCTCTTTTGGCGATTGGGTAATTCATTTGTTGTAGTCTACTTAATTATCCTCACAATCCCTTTTCCTGCATCTATCTCAAGAACATCTCCGTTTTTAATTAACTTTGTTGCAAACTTTGCGCCGACAACACAAGGGATATTAAGTTCTCTGGCAACAATTGACGAATGAGAAGTCACGCCGCCCATATCTGTGACAATTCCTGCGGATTTCTTCATTACTATGACAAATTCTGGCGTTGTAAACGGAGTTACAAGGATTTCGCCTTTCTGCATTTTATGAAAATCTTTTGTTTCTAGAATAACTCTTGCTTTCCCTTTAATATAGCCGGGATTCCCACATATGCCTATTAGCATGTCTTTGCTCTCAGGAGATTTCTCAATAATTTTTCTTACTGCACTCTCGTCATCTTTGTCCAGAAAATTAACTTTCGTATCCTCAGCTATATAACAAGATTGATGATATCTTGCGTCTAAAAACCTTTTTGTAAACTTTTGTTTTTTGTTTTTATCTTTCTGTCTTTTATCTTTGTCTGCCAGAGCAAGCTCAACTTCTTTAGGTGTAAGATAATCTACCTGTGTAAGAGTTAATCCTAACCTTCTTCCAATTTCTTTCATCAAGAACTGCACATGATAATGGGATGTAGAACAAACTTCTTTTTTGATATCCATTGCAGCCATGCATTTCTGCGCAGTTATGCAGTCGAAAAAAGTATCGTCGTCTATATTATACTCTTTTTTTATTGCAAGTTGTTCTTTTTTTAATTTCTTTTGCGCTTCAATAAGAGTTTTCAGCTTTTCTTCTGGCGCTATTTTATCATTCAATATTTCATTTAGCCTTTCTTTAAAATTCTCTAATGTCCATGGCTCGCCATTATAATCAACAGGCACCCATGCATATTCTTCAGCATGTTTTTCCAGTTTCTTTTTGACAATATCATCATTCAAAATACAATCAGCAATGCTTCTTTTCTTTGCAAGAATAGAATTCTCTTTTTGAAGCATAAAGTTCTTTTTTGCAAGCACTGCTATCTTAAGCAGATATTTTTCTTCTCTCACAACAAAAGAATCTTTTTGGAAAGGCTGTTCGAGTACAGAAGGAATAGTTAACAGGCTGAAAACTTTGTTTAGCTTATCTTCATCTTTCAATATTCTGATTAATTTTTCCTTAAGTTTTTTTTCAATGATATCTTTCAGAAGGTTTGGTGCAGGCTCGCTGTACATATAACTTGAGATGTAACCATCAACATATTTATTATATAACTCTCCCAGCTCTTTGTCAGAATATTTTGGAATATCCTCTTTTAAGGTTGAGAAAGTTGATGTAAATTCAAGAAACTTTTTCGCCGGCTGCTTAAGTTTAACTGCAAACTTGTCAATAATCCTTAGATTTTTTTTGTATAACTGCCATATTTTTTCTTTTGCATCATTCCAATTATTCATATCAATATGCCCTGCCCACATTCCGTTGTCAATAAGCACTATTAATTTTGCCAGAGGAAAACCTAAATATTTCTTCATGAATTTATTGTACCCAGGCACAACAAGCAGGACAGGAAAAGGGCAAATCTGCTTCTTGTAGACTAAGACGTAGTCATTCAGGTTTATTCTTGATATAAGTGATGCGCTCATTTTTTCACATTATTTCTTCTTGAATACAAACATCTTCAAATAATTGCAGTATTTAAATTCCTTGTCAACTAATTCATTTATGTGCTTAAAATTATTCTTTTCTATCAATGATATAAACTCTTTTTCTGGATAAATAGTGTTAATAATATTATTTCTAAACGTAGTTAATAATTCATATTCCTCTTTATTAAGCAATCCTTTTTTAAAATCTGTATTAATTAACTCAAAGTTCTTTTTTGCATCATATTGATAAGTTTTATTGTTTAAACATTCTTTTTTATATGTCCAGAATCTTAGCTCTATAAAAAGATCCTGCCAGCAGATTTCTTTCTTTCTAAATGCTTCAATCAACTTATTTTTTTGCATTGGTTTAAACTTATCTGTCCAAACAACCTGACGTGTAACAAAATAACCGCCTTTTACAATCACTTTTGATAGTATTCTCGCTAGTTTTTCATTATCTTCTTTTGTTGCCAGATTTATGAATGAGCCATCGCCCAAAACAATGTCAAAAAAATCAAAAAATTTCTTTTTCTTATCCATCTCCAGCCAGTCTCCAATTATAACTTTATCACGTGGATGACCTTTATTATTCATTATCTCTGAAAGTTTTTCTGCAACATCTTTGTTTAATTCAACAGAATAACAGTTGAACCCGCTGTCTAATACAAGATCTCTTAACTCAGGTGTGGCTCCGAGTATTAACGCATTTTTTTCTAATTCTTTTCTTTCTCCTGCACTTTTTCTTAGAAAAGTTATCTTTTCATCTGATAAGTTCTTAGCTTCCTTCAAATAATTTTCATAGAATTTAAGTTCTGCAGATGTAGGAACACGTGGCGGACCTCTTACTTTTTCACCAGCATTGATAACTTTTATATCCCATGCTTGTTTCACTTTCTTTCCTCACTCTTCGCTGTTTTTTTCACCAACACATGAAACGGCAGCATATTTTTCAAATATGGCTCTGCGCCGAAAAACGTTTCTTTTATCGCAAAAAATTCTTTAAGTATTTTATCAAGCTCTTCCCTTTCAGGAACATAAACTTTAAATTCTCTAAGTTCCATTGACCACTTACTGAACTCTTCTAATTCTTTATTGGTGATAAGACCTTTTTCATGCAGTTTTTTTATCTCTGTCCATACATCTTTGAATACACAGAATTCTTTATTATAATCATACACAGCCATAACAAATGGCCTGAATGTCCATGTATAAAGCGATTTTCTGTTTGCTTCTTTTCTGTATTCAGAAATAACCTTTTCTGCATTCCACGTTTCGCCCTTTTCTCGCACAAATGTTCTCGGCATGAAAAAGCCGTCATATTTCAGCATCTTACAGACATTATTGTAAAGCTTAACTTGGCCTTTTTTCATAACCACATTTATAACATTGTCTGCTAATATAATATCATATTTATCTTCAGATATTGTCGTCAGCCAGTTGCCCTCAATAAATTTCTCTTTTGGCTTGTTTTTAACTTCTTGGCAAAGATATTCATAATTGTATCTGCTGAAATCAAGTAAAGTTACAGGAACACCCATCTCGCCGCATAACTGCCTGTATTCAGGTGTTGCGCCCATTACGAGAATTTTTACTTTTTCTTTTTTATCAATACCATATTTCCTTATTTTCTCTTCAATCTTATTCTTTATGAATTCTTTTTCAGAGAGAGAAATTCTCGAGGGTGCAAGATAATATTTCCAGTGATGAACAAATTCATCTGTCCAGTTTAATTTTTTCTCTATTTCTTTAGGTTTTTGTTTCATTTTTTCAAAATTATTGTTTTACTTTTTAAGTTTAGATTTAGTTATATTTTCCTCTTATCAATTACTTTTTCATTAGCACATGCAGTGAAAGTTTTCTTTTTAGATACAGCTCTGTGCCAAAGAATATTTCTTTAATTGTGAAAAACTCTTTAAGCATTTTATCAAGCTCTTCTCTCAACGGAATGTGAAACTTAAACTCGCGATCAAGAGAAAGAAGTTCGCATATTTCAAGTTCTTCATCTGTGAGAAGGCTTTTATCATGAAGAGAGGTTATAACTGTCCATACATCTTTTAACACTACAAATTCTTTTTTGGAATCATACGCAGAAAGATAAAAATTTCTTATTACCCATGTATAAAACGGCTTCTTGCTGCCTTCTTTTCTGTATTCTTTGATTACCTTTTCGCCTGTCCAATGCTCGTCTTTATCTCTTATATATGTTCGGGGCATAAAAATCCCTTCTTTTTTCAATATATTTGAAATGTTTTTAAGAATGGTTGGAATATCCTCCTTCATTACTACATCCAGCACATTATCTGCGAGAACAACGTCAAACTTATCTTCAAGTATTGTCGTCAGCCAATTTCCCTCGATAAACTTTTCTTTTGGCTTATTTTTAACTTCTGTTGCCAAATATTCATAATTATATCTTTTGAAATCAAACAAAGTAACAGGAATTCCTAATTCGCCGCACAAATTTCTGTATTCTGGCGTTGCTCCAAGCACAAGAACTTTTATGTCTTCTTTTTTTCCGCCATCTTTTTCTATTTGCGCTATTTTCCCCAAAATTTTCTTCTTAATGAAACTTAAATCAGAAGGTGATGCTCTTGCCGGCACTTTGTAGTTTTTCCAGTAATGGACAAAATCACTGCTCCAATCTTTTGTTGCAGTGGTTTCTGTGTTCTCGTTACTTTCTTTCTTTTCTATATTCTTTTCCTCTGATTCCATGCTTTCTTTTTCTTCATATTCTTTCTTATCCTTATTATCTTCTTTAGTGAGTATTTCTTCATTTTTTTTGTTTCCTTCTTTTTCTGTCTTTTCCACTTTTTTGTGCAAATCTGCTCCCATACTCTTTTCAATTCTCCAGCAGCCAACCTCAATTTTCTCAATTTTCTTTTTATGAAACTTCATTGTGGCTTTTAATGGAAAATTAAATGCATCTATTAGTTTTGGAATGAAATTATTGTCTCTGCAGAATGCTTCAACGAATTTTTTGGTAGCAATTTTATGAAATGAATAAATTACCGGCGCAACACCAAACGCTTTTTCTAAGAATAATCTGTCTATGTGTTTTTCTTTTGTGCCGAAAGGAGGATTTTGAATAACAACATCTGCATGCAGGCTCATAAAATACTCTTTATTTATTTCTTCTATCGTTTTATGAACTACTTTATATTTGTTTCTCTTAATCTGCGGGTTATTATAATTTTCAATATTTTCTCTTAATACATTCAGCACTTCCCTGTCTATATCAAGAAAATAAACAAACTTTGCGCCTAATAACAACGCGCCTATACCAAGAATCCCAGTTCCGCTGCCTAAATCTGCAATTACTTTATCCTGAATATCGCCGTTCATATACGCTGTCCATAAGACTGCAGCAGCTATCTCAGAATCAGTTGGATATTGCTCAAGCTTAACTTTTGCCTTAGAAAATACATTAAGATTGCTTAATTCAATTGCAAGAGATGATTTTGTGTGCATAAGAAGAGAATAATTTCAGGTGTTTTAATATTTTGCTGTTAAAAGCTATTAACTTAATTATTAACTTGTGTATATAATTATAAAAAAGAATAAAAGAAACTCTCAGCTCTCATTCAGCACAACAAGTGTCTTTGTGTTGGCAATTCCGTCGACAAGCTGAATCTTTCCGAGAAGAACCTCATCTAACTCCTTTATGCTGCTGACTCTTATAAAAACAACTAAATCAGTGCCGCCCGTAACTATGTCCACTTTTTCTATGCAATAGAGCTTTTTCAGTTCTTTTGCAAGATCATACTGGCTTTTATGCTTTTCCTTCAAATATTTGAGGTCAGCATTTACCAATATGTAAGCAGCTACAGTTTTGCCAACCATGGTGGCATCTAACTCTATTGTGTAGCGCTTAATGACCCCTTCCTGCTTGAGCCTTCTTACTCTATTGTGAACAGTTGTCACAGGCAGCAAAGTTTTTTTGGCTATTTCTCGTGTGGTATAAGCAGAATTCTCTTTAAGAATCTCTAAAATTTTGATGTCTTTGTCGTCGAGCTTTACTTTTTCTGTAGCTTCTGTTTGTACTGTTTGTATATTAATGTCATTTTTTACCAGTTTTGCCACCTTTATAGAACACTTGTTCCAACTAATATATATATGTTGTGTTTTTGTACTATATTATCTAAGATTTATACGAAAAATAGATGTTTAAATTAATAAGAAAATTAATTATTTTTTCTTTAACAAAAACTCTCTCAATTTCCTAAACGCCATTCCTCGATGGCTAAACTTATCCTTTTCTTCTCGAGAATATTCATATAAGTAGCGGTCATCATTGCAGATAAAAATGCGTTCATAAGGCAGAACATCAACTTCCAAGCCCTTGACTTCTTTAGAAATCTTTCCATATAGTTCGCCGGAAAAAATAAGCGGTTCTTTATTAGGTTCACAATAGCCTATGACTGTTTTGAAATAAGCGTTTCTGTTAGTTATTTCTTTTTTTGTATTGTCTTTATCATTATTTTTTTTATGGTTTTTCTCGTCAACATAATAAAATTTTCCCAATAAGCCTTCATAACCAAGCGTCTCAAACCATCGCTTTGGCCTGTTGCCTGGAAAATTGTCAAACGCTTCAAAGAAAACACCTGTGTCCTCAACAATAACTGTTTTGCCTGTTTCATCTGCGATTCTTTTTGCGTTGTTTTTAGCAACTTCTTCTAATGTCCAGTCTTCTGGCTCAAACTTTTCAGCGTCGAGAAGATGGATATTTACATTGCTTCCTTTTAGCGCTATCTTTGCTTCCTCAACCTTATGTTTGTTGCCTGTTACAAAGTAGATGTTCATATTAGGATATAAGCTTGCAATGAATATAAAAAGTTTATTGATGAATTCTCTTTTCATGTGTATGCCACTTCTCCTCTTCTTTCTGATATTCATCAACTTTTTCAGATCATTTTACCCCAAATTCTGCTAATTTTTAGTCAAAATAATCATTTTCTAGTCAAATAATGGTTTTTGACACATATTTGTCACAACATTTTTAAAGATTATACTCATACCACCATTTCACCATGAATAATTTTCATACAACTACAAAAAACGACGATGGGCTTAATTTAAAGAATATTCTACTTCTAGCAGGCGTTGTTGTTGCGATTGTTATTTTGTTTTGAGTAAAGTATTAAATTAGCTTTTTTAAATCTAAATGCAGTTCGGCTTCACCCAAAAATTCAACATACTTACCCTTCTATGCAAAAAACAATAATAATGGCTGGACGAGGCGAAGCTGATAAGCTGAGCTGAGTAGGATTTTACGCAGTAAAATCCGTCCATGCCATTAATATTATTGTTTTTTGTTCATACTATTACTAAAAGAATATAAACAATTTTTGGATGAAGCAATGCAATTCTAAACATTTATAAATTAACTATCATTTCAAACATATAAACAGTCTAAAGACTGGAAGAGCGAATGGCATGAAGAGCTTCATCGGACTCTGAATGTTACTAAACTTTGACTCTTTAAGGGTATCGGACAAAAATTAATGTCTTATATCTCAATAACGGAGGTTATAATCATGAGAGAAATAAGAGAACCAACCAGCAAATTCATTAAGATAAGATGCCCAAAATGCAAGAATGAGCAAATAACTTTTGGAAAAAGCTCAATTGAAGTAAAATGCTTGGTTTGCAATAAGCAGCTTGTCGCATCAACCGGCGGAAAAAGCAGAATCAAAGCAAGAATATTAGAAGTGTTGGACTAGTTATATACTAAAAGCAATTAATTTTCGAACAAATTAATTGCTTTTAGTATATCCAATCTTAATTATAATGTCGGACATAAATATTTATACAAAGTGTTATGTCCGACAAATATAGTAAGTGACACGATATGTATAAAAATTTACGTCACTTACTATAGATTGGAAATAAATAATATTTAATCGGAGCTAAAAAATGTTTTACAAGAAAACCGGTCTTCCAGCTGAAGGAGAATTAGTTCTCTGCACAGTTGCAGAGGTTCATTTTAATTCTGTGTTTGTCATGCTTGATGAGTATGACTTAAAAGCCTTTCTTCATATCAGCGAAGTCTCTCCAGGAAGAATCAGAAATATCAGAGACTTTGTAAAAGAAGGCAAAGTTATTGTTTGTGTTGTTCTTAATGTTGTTCCTGACAGAAAACTGATTGACGTAAGCCTGAGAAGAGTTAATGACGGTCAGAAGAGAGCCAAACTTAATGAAGTCAAGCTTGAACAAAAGGCAGAGAAGATTATTGAATTTGCTGCAAAAGAATTAAAAACAGATGTAAAAAAATTATACGACGAGCTAAAGGCAAAGATATTCAGCCAATATCCAAATATGTACTCCTGTTTTGAAGATGTTTCTTTAAATGACATTTCATTATCACATTTAGGCATCAGACCAGATGTAGAAAAAATATTAATTGAGTTAGTTAAACAGAGAATAAAACCGCCAAAAGTTACTATCTCAGGAAAAATAACATTAAGCACTTATGAATCCAATGGTGTTGAAGTTGTAAAAGAAATACTGCAAAAAGGTCTATCTATTGGTGGAAGCAACACCACTATCAGATATCTTGGTGCAGGTATTTACAAACTGGATATTGTTGCAGAAGATTACAAATCAGCTGAAAAGATTCTTAGTAATACTACTTCTATTATTGAAAAAGAAACAAAAAAACATAATGGGACTTACGGTTTTGAGAGGGTGGAGAGCAGCTAGATTATTGATGTTTTTCTGATACTTGTTAATACCTTTTTTTCAGATATTGTGCGGGCTTTAATAATTGTTCAATTTTGTTATTATAATTTAAATGAATAATTTATATTTGAATTATTAATGTTCATGGTTATACTTTTAACATTTCTGTCAATTTTGTTTTATATCTCTTGATTGACATAAACATTCTGTCTTCAAATAATGATGCAAAAAACATTGTAATTTTATTTCTACATGAAACATAATAAAAATCAGGGTCAACAAGATTAATGCCGCCATTCTTATCAACCATTATATTTGTTGAGTATCTTACATCTGTTGCTCTTCTAATTCTTTCTGTAAACTTATAACTGTAATCATAACCAAAGATATCCAAAAAATCATGGCGCCCATTTTCTTGCTGTATTTCTTCGGCACAACATAACAATGCAAGCAAAGAATCTATGGATTTTTGTCTTAATCCTAATACTTCCTTATCAGACATATGCCCTAACATTTTTCCATTAACTTTAACTTGTCTTATACAATTTTCTGGTTCAACTAATTCCATTGATGGTATGATCAGCTCACAATCAGGATAATGTGCCATATAAAAATGCAATACTCTTTCTGCAGTTCTAGAATACCTATCATATAACTCTCTTGCACTTGTGTTTTTATTTATAAGATACTTATACACATAATCTAAATCTTCATGCGGAAATACAATTCTGCATATAGTTCCGTTTACAACTGTTTTTGTTTGCATTTTATTCTTCACATAAATATATTAACAAATTATTATAATATACTAAATGGAATTAGTTTTCGAACAAACTAATTCCATTTGTATATACAAAATTCCTTGTTTTTTGTTTGGAAGCTAAGGACTTTTAGTATATATAAAAGAAAAATGAATTGATTAATAAATGTTTATTTTTGGAATTGTGTATTTAATATCACAAACTTTATATAATAATTGTGCATACTATATACATATTAAGGTAACTTTATGTGTATATGGAGGTAATATTATGGTATTAGCAAGATTAGAGATAAATAATTATGCAAACCAAGTTTTGAATGTTGTAAAGGCAAAGTTTAATTTAAATGATAAATCTGAAGCATTAAATAAACTTGCAGAGATATACGGAGATGAATTTGTAGATAAAGAAGCTAATGAAGAATATACTAAAAAGATTATAGATATTTGTGATAGGCATATGGAAAAATATCCAAAAAGAAGAATGACTCTTAAAGAGCTTGACAAACTTTGCGGAGTTTGATACTTATAAAAATTATAAAAGGGGTTTACTTAAATGTTTGAATTTGATTTAAGTGATGTGCTTCGATTTAAATTAGACAAGCTTCTTAAAAAAGACAAGAAAAAAGCAGAGATTATTAACAAAAAGATTAGAGAAATCATAAATAATGACATAACAACAATTGATAGATATAAAAACTTAAGATACAATCTTTCTGAATATAAAAGAGTTCATATAGATAAGCATTTTGTTCTTATTTTCAAAGTGAATAAAAGAGAAAATCTAATTCTCTTTGCTGACGTTGATCATCATGATAAAGTGTATTAGTTTCTTAACTTTTCCCATTCTTCTCTAAGAATTATATCTTTATTATTTTTTAGATAGTCAGTAGCAAGGATTCCATCAAGGTGGTCAATTTCGTGCTGAAATAATTCTGATAAATCGCCTTCAAACTCTTCTTTCTTAAATATTCCATTTTCATCTTTGTATTCTACTATAATCTTTTTATGTCTTTTAATTTTAACAAAGAAGTAAACCCCAAAGCTAAAGCAGCTGTCCCAAACTTCAAACAATTCATTGCTTTTCCAAGTAATAACTGGGTTTATCATATAAACTGTTCTTTTGGATGTTTGCATGAATATTATTCTTTTCAGATAACCAATCTGTGGTGCAGCAAGAGCTCTGCCTATTTTTTTTGTTTTTTGCAGATGAGTTAATGTATCTTTTAAATCAACTAAAATTGTTTGAAACTGCTTGTCAAACTTAGTTACATTATCAAAGTTAGTTACTTGAATAGAGGTTTCTCTCAATTGAGGGTTTCCAATCATTAAAACATGTTTTATTGTCATAGTGAAAGGGGTATGATTATATTATTTAAATCTAATGAATATAAAAAATAAAAACAAACTCAAGACACATTCTTTTATCAAAACACAATCCTTTCTCCTGGTGTTTTTCCAAACAATGCAACATCTGCGACATGGCTTTTGCCTGTCAGGAATCTAACGAGCCTTTCAACGCCAAAACCTGCGCCTGCTGTTTTATGCAATAAGCCATGCTTTGCCATTTCCAAATATTCTTTGTATGCTTCTGGCTTTGTTCCAGCCCTTGCCATTCTTTCAAGGATTATTTTATACTCGTGTTCTCTTTCTCCGCCGGAAAGACCTTCGCCAAAACCTTCGGGATAAATTAAATCATAGTTAAGATATGTTCGCGGCTTTTCAGGGTCTTCTTTGTCGTAAAACTCTCTTTCATGGTCCAAAAGCCAAAATGGCTCTGCTGCCTTTGCTGATAACATCTCTTCAAATTCTCTTATCTCCAAACCTTTTGAATCTTTTGTTGAGAACCTTTTGAATGGTGTTTTTGGAACCCTAAGCTCTCTGCCAAGAAATTTTAGGTCATCTTTGCACTCTTCTTTTACTCTGCTGATTATTCTAACCATTAATTCTTCCATAAATTCAAATACATTCTCTTTTTTCGCGTCTTTGAATTCAAAATCAACCTGCGAGAATTCAATTAAATGCCTTCCGCTTTTTCCAGAATCTTCCTTCTCTAATCTTACGTTTGGACTGACAATGTAAATGGCCTTTCTTTCTGGAGAAATTAATGCCATCTGTTTATGCAAAATCATACTCTTTGTAAGCTGAAGCTCTTGCCCGCAATAACTTATGCTTGCATCATAAACATTATGGCATAAAGGATCAGTAATCGGAGAAAGTATTACTGGCATAAGCTGCAGGACTTTTTTTTCATACATAAAATCATGTATTGTTTTTAGTGCGCACGATTGTATCCTCAGCACAGCATCCATTTCTTTGCTGGAGATTTTTTCAATGGCTTTTAATAAGTGCTCATGTTCTAATAAATGTTCATGTTCTTTATATTCTTTAGATTCTCCTTCTTTTTCATAAACCAAAAGGGTTTTTAATTTTTCATCTTTCCTTAATCTTTCATCTTTCTTTAATTTTTCATCTTTCATGTTTTTCACCTTTGTTTAAAGTTTTGTTCTCTAACGATACTTATAGAAAATATAATATCAAAAGGATTATAACGCAAATCACAAATATTGGCTTTAATCCATGACCTATAGTAAGTGACGTAAATTTTTATACATATCGTGTCACTTACTATACTTCAACAACAAATAACTTATCTAAATTGTTTGTTGTTGTAGTCTATTGTGCCCCACACTTAATAATTATTTATTATAAGTGGGTCACAATATATTTGTCGGACATAACACTTTGTATAAATATTTATGTCCGACATTATACACCAAGTTTTCTATATGAAGTTTCATAAACTATACCTGATGTTCCTTCCATTTGTATCACCTAATACTATGATAACGCCTAAATTTATAAATATATCCCAAAAAAGATGGTATTTTATGTAAAAGATATAATCAATAATCAGAAATATGGAACACTTGTTCCATTTAATATATTTTTGCAAAACAAAACAAGGAAAAATTTGCATAAATCAACATATTTCAACTACTTTTAAGTAGTCAAAACCAAAAGATTTAAATATACAGGTTATATTTTATAATTATTGTAACAAATTTAGAGTTATTTATCTTAAATGTCATTTTTTGCTTAGAAAAACAAATGGGGGAATAAAATGAGTATGCAGCAAGTAACAATAGTAAGAGAAGATATTAAAGGTCTTGAAGAAAAACTTGAAGAAGGAGAAACATTATCATTAGATAAAATAAGAACACACTTAACACAAAAACCACAATATGTTGTTTTAAGGAATTATAGAAGTTTACCTGATCAACTTACTTGTTTAGATACAAGTGGCTCATATGGTTCTGGATTAGGAAGATAATTAAATTTTATTTTTTATTTGTATATTCACTTCAAATTATTTTTAGTTTCTTAATCTCTATTCTTGCTGTCAACAAGTTCTATGCTTCTTACACGAATTAAGGCACAGCCACACGTCTTATGAATCTTCACGTTTTTTTTAAATGTTGTATAAAAAATCGAGTGTGGGACAGAAATAAGCTATCCCAGCCAGCAAAGGTTGTGCCATAGAGACGTAAGCATATCTGCAGTACTTACCCTGTCTTCTCTTTTC
>JAGVYH010000002.1 GCA_018303325.1 Candidatus Woesearchaeota archaeon | reverse complement strand
TCACGCCAAGTTATTATCAATTAATAGGAATCTTCGCCCCGAAACGAAGTGGAGGGGTCGACCGAAGGTCGAGGGCTTGCCCCGAAGAGGAGGTCAATTTAGCAATAAATTATGGTGATGCTGTAAAAAATATGATTGAAATTATAGCAGGTCCTGTTGATTCTAATAGAGATAATTCAGCCAACATTGAGTTCGCTGAAAATAAGACCTTAAAAAGTACAGCTTTAGAATTTTTTAATGCTTTAGAAGAGCTAGTTCAATATTTTCCAATATCACCTGTATTAGAGCAAGTAGCGCCATTAACTGAAAAACAAAAAAAAATTTGCAATTATTTAGATAGTGTTGCATCAATGTTGGTTTACTATGCAAATAGATTTTTCAATTCTAACACAGGTTCTACTAACACAGATTCTAATTCCAAACCAACTCAATCAGATGGGTTTTATTTAATAGAAGATGTGAAAGTATTTATTGCAAATATCTTTGCAATATCAGAAGCAGAGAAAACAGATTTTGCATTCAGAGAAATTGAAAAATTTATAACTCATGTTGATTATATTACTGGTGCAATAGAGCCATTAGTTTGGAATGCTTTTCAACATGCATTTAATCCAGCAAATGATGTTTATAGTAGATTACAAACAAACTTTTTGAAATTTATTCGGATTAATGGTTATCCAGAGCAGGAAGTAGATATTTCACCACTTGGCTCATCTGGCTATACAATACCTGCTGATTCTGGCAATTATATTGTTGTTGTCAAAGATAATGGTTTTGGTATTCAACCAGATGTCTTACCGCACGTCTTCGATAAAGGTTTTACCACAAAAACTGATAAAGAAGGGCATGGCATAGGGTTATGGGCAGTGAAAGAGTTTGTCGAGCAAAATAATGGCATAATTTCTGTAGAGACAAAATTAGACGAAGGTACAACATCTGAACACGGAACCACGTTTAAATTCACTATTCCTTATTATTATGACCACGATAAATCAATGTGTGTGCAAAGAAGATAATTCGTATTTATTTGCAGTATTTGATGTCGGCATTTTTTTATCCTGAGTTTCTTAACTTCTTTTCTTCTTTTTTCGTTCCCAGCACGTTTGTGGGACGCAGTCCACCGTCTCATGATGATTAATTAATTGATTAATTTACTATTTGACATATTACCATCGATTTAAAAAAACTTGAAAAAATTCATGAGATGGGTGGCTTCGCCCAGGAACTAAAAAACTTCGCCTAAGAATTCCCAAAACCCAATGCAAATTTATACACTAAATTAGTTTCAGAAAAGATATCATTATTATAAACACTTACCTTTTTGTCTGAAACAGCGCATATTACATAAACAGGTGTTTCATTGTCTTTATCGCATACACTTATACTTAACCCGAAACTTTCATAGATATCATTCTTACTCTCTTCAATAATCTGGTTCACGCAAATATCCCACACTGATTTTTGTATTCCATCTACATTTAATTTTTTTTCTTCATAACATCTTTCAACATCCTTTGCAATAATAAACGCTTCTTCCCTTAAGTCAGCATAAACATTAAGATTATCTGTTAAATCAGCGCTGAAACTAGGATTAACTTGATAAACAAAATTGTCTGGCACATCAATCTGAATAGTATTCTTTGTTGTAAACAGCGGATTAACCTGTTGACCACCCTGCAAAACACCGCCGCATCCTTTAAAATTCTGCACATTTAAAGCTTTCATTACAGTTAATGGATATCCTAATAAATTTTCTGATGGTTTGTTGCCAACACCTGCTGACAATTCTATCCACACAGATTTTATTTTGTTAAAATCATCTACATTAATTTCCCACCATTTAAATTTAGAATAATCACCTGCATATTTTATCTCAGTCAGTTTTTTCAATACTAATTTCATGCTTCCAACACCAGCGTTATAACCAAGCGCAGTAGCCCAATAAATATTGTACGCTGGCAGTTCTTTTGCTTCGCTTTCAACAAACTTATTGTAACTGTCAACAACTGCCCTTAATTCGTAAGCTCCTGCAAAAATGCTGTCCTCGGGTTTTCCAGACAAGTATCCATCTATGTCGCAGCCTTTTGCATTTTCGCATTTTTTAGGCGATGTTGCCATTAAACTGCAATATCCGCATGATTCAGAGATTTCTAATGCGCCATCACTCAAATAAAAACAGGTGTTATCCTTTTCTTTACATAATTCACTATCACCCTCTCCGCCACAGAAATTGCACATTTTGCATTTCCCGTTGCATAATGTTTTCATAGAAATTGTTTGTCCGTTCTTACCAATATACTTTTTTTGGGTATGAATATTTCCATTACTCTCAACCCTCATAATTGCGCGTATCAGCTCTGGCTCTATGCCGTAAAAATCTCCAGATTCTCTGATATACTGCTCATAAGGCTTAATCTTATCTAAAAAAACTGCAAAGCTCTCGTCAGAAAAATCAAAAGCAGGCAATGGTGGAAGGTTTTCTAAGCTAATTTCGCAGGATTTGGCGCCTGTGTTTGTGCTTTCTGCTTTTTCTTCTGTTGTTAAATAAGCATTTGCAGCAGTTACATATCCAGTTACTAAGCTTTTGTCTATTACAAACACTGATATCAACACAATTAGTATCAATAATCCCAATCCTATATTTTTTTTATCCATTTTAATTTTTATTCTATAATTAAATTTAACCAATCTAATTATCTTTTAATTCTCGAATAATGCTTATTAATCGCTTCGTCAATTTCCGTCTCTTCAAATCCTCGCCTGACAAGGTGCTGTTTTATTTTGGAATAATTCAATCCCTGCCTTGCTAATTCATCAACATTATTTTCCAGTTTTCTAGTTTTGCCTCTGAACTGGTGCACAGCAATACCTAATCCTATAACTATCAGCAACAATACAGCCAGGACAAACATGGTCGCTGTCAGCATAATATTCTGTTCTTTAACATCTTTATATTTTTCGATATTGCCAGTTTTACCTGTTTCCGATTCTTCTGCAATGTTTTTTGTGATTTCTTTTTCTGAGAATAAGGGGATAACCTTTTCCTTATCACTCAATGCTTCAGTATTTGCGCAATAACTGTCAACACAGCAGAAAGTTTCGTCTTCAAGTTCAACAGAATTTCCTTTGCAAGTCTGATCTTTTGTGCATTTCACACCATTGAACGTGTACATGCAATAATAATCTAAATTATCATAATAACATAACTTTTCATCACAACCCTTGCAGTCTTTATCTATATTGCTGCAGTCAGAATCACATACCTTGTCTTCTGCTAAATCGCAGTAGTAATCTTCACTTCCGGATTTACAATCTTCAGGGCATGTAAGATAATTTTCCATTACATCGCAGTTATTCCCTACACAAGGTTCGCATTTAAAATTTTCGTTGCAGAAAGATATATCTTTAGATAACACAACATCATTATTTTTGTAGACAACAATATAATTTATATCTTTATAATTTATATCTTTGTTGACTTCAATCCTCACCAATGGCAGAATATTCTCTTTTTTATCAATAACTTCCTGGTTTTCATCAAGTAGTTTGTATGAATAATGTGAATTTTCATCATAATCATCTTGTTCTCCGAAATAAACAGATGCTTTTGTATGAAAATAATATTGGTTGTCTCTTATAATGCTGATTTGTTTTATTGAATATGTTTTGTCGTCGAATGAGAATAAGATATAATTATTTCCAAACGCAGATATAAGATACGCATTGATTACTAAGATTATTGTTAATATTACTAAACAAGCCAAAAATTTCAAAGTTAATTTCTTATTATTCATCTTGTGCCTCATTTTAATTCCTTATCTTTATCATCCTTTTGTCTTATATTCTTTTTATCTTTATTTGTTGGAAATACCCCACTGCTTGCGGTGATTGGGATTTTCATTTTATACTAATTTATATTCATGAATCTTCTTTTGGATTGTAAACAGGATACTGCGCAAATATCTCCTGCGGTGTTACTGCATAATTAACCTTGTCAATGACTTCATTCAATGGCGTTAATGTTCGTTTGCAGCATTCTGTCATAAACTCAAAATGCATTGTGTCAGGTTTTGGTGTTGATGTGGTGTATGAAAACCTTCCGCCCCAATAAAATCCGTTTTCCTCAAATGCTTTTATTATTTCAATAGGTATATTGCCGACAGCATTGCCTTTTTTACATTTTTCCTTTTCAAATGGACTTGCAATCCTGCCCCACCACGAGTTTTGTTCCCCAACGTTAGGACAATGCGGGTTTTCCTGCGGATTAATATCAATGGCCAAACAACCAGGATGCATACTGCCACAAGACGGTGTATTAGGTGATGTTCTGCACGAATGCCAATTATGAACTTTATAGCCAGACGCGTCAATAACCTTTGCAACATTGGCTAGAGCATCTGCCATTTTTGCATTTACTCCTCTGGTTAATCCGTTAATTGTTACTTGTTTAAGCAAAACTGTTCCTGCAGGATATGAGCCGTAATTATTCACTAAACATACAGATTCATCCACAGGAGATATATATTTAAGTGTTGCTTTTTCAATAGGTGAAGTTTCAACTTTTGTCTCTTCATCAGTTTTTGATATTTTGATGCTGATTTCTTCCTTTGCAATACCTATTACCTTATTATCTGTAACTTTAATTTCATAATTGTTTTTAGGCAGCTCAAAATAATTCAAATTATTCTCAAATTTGGATTCAAACACTTTTCTGAGCTCTTCGTTTGGTGCAGTAGGCAAACAAAGTTTGCCATGATTATACCATAAATTAACACCATTATATTCTCCGCAGCCAGAGTTTAACATGCCGCCTTTTGATGCAAGCTCATACTCTGCATTCATAACAGTATATTTTGCATTGACGTCAATATAATTGAGCACATCCTCACCTCTTTGCGCAGCTTTTAAGACTTCTAATGTAGCTTCACCGATATTTCTTGTGTCCTTAACTAAATTTTTTATAACAATAATCAATGAAAAAAATGCAATGAGACAGATAACTAATAAAATCAGCATGAATATATGCGCTTTTTTGTTTTTCCTTTCCTTATTCCACTTTTTATTTTTCATAGTTGTTCATTATTATAAATCATTTACAAATAATCGCTTAAGGACCGCCATAATTTGGATTAAATGATTTGCTTTTATCACATTGACATCTTTCCATGTGAACAGTTATAGTATCTTTGTTCGGCAATGGTATATGCACACTATTTTCAGAACTTTCCAATTTTACGCACGATACGTAATAGTCAAATATATTGACATCATTTGTCTTTCCGTATACATGCATGCATTCATTTCCATAAACTATTGATAAGAAGGTAGTTATATCATCACAAGTATTCATCTTGTTTGGAGCGCTTATTTTTGGATTATTTAGGAAATCTTCAACACCTTCACCCAATTTCTCAAAATAACATTTTATCAGCAGGTCACTGAATACTTCTTTGTCATTAACAGGCATTTTTAATAAAGTAATAAGTTCTCTTTTAGTGTCAACCTCTTTTATTTCAGAATCGATTATTTGCATAGATTTTCCGTGAAACCAAATTTTAACAACAAAAAAGCTTAGCGCTATGATTACCACTATCAATAATGTTGAAAAGATGTCTGTAGTCAGACTTTCCTGTGCTTTCTTGTTTCTGATTATTTTATGTTTCATTGTTTATTTTTATCTTATTATTTGTCTCATTTTTTCTTTTTCATCTTTTATTTTTTGTTCATATAATCTCTTTTAATCTATCTACATTATCTTTTGAACTAAGACGACGGGCTCAATAGCGTAATCTTTAATTTAGCAGGATAATAATTAATAATTCCGTCTGCATTTTCTTTTCTGATTACAATACTAACTACTCTTTCTAGTTTTTTTGCAGACTGAACTTTAATCTTGTTCGCCCATCCAGTAAGATATTTCCATTCATCATACTTTTCTTTGTTATAATAAAATTCATTTAATGCTTCAATTTCCTCGTTTTCTAATTCAGGATTCCATACACTTAATATCGGCAAGGATACAAATTCAAAGTGCGCTGCAATAAGCGGATAATTTCCGTAGCTAAACGCCTTATTTAATTTTGCTTCAATATCTTGTGGTGATTTAACTTCGTCATAATTAATTATTCCAGGATAACTTCTTCCTGTCTGTTTGTCAGCATAACTTAACCCATTTTTTGAATAAATCAAATGTTCAACAAACAGGTTCATTTCTTCTTTTTGGATATTTGTATAATTATCAACAAATACATGTACAAGGAAGACTAGAGAAAACATTACTAATGTCAGAACAAACAGCCTTACAAACAGGAACATCAACTGCCAGTATGCCACATCTGCTTTTTTGTTGAATTTCATTTTTAGGATTTTCTTATTAATTCTTTTTTTTATTTTATTTCACTATTTAATCATTTTATTTTCACTTAAGATTTTCTTTTTCTGTGCTTTTGGTTGTTGCGTTTGCTTTTGTTTCTTCAATGGCTTCAACAGACTTTCCTTTCTCGTATTTTATCCCAATAACTTTCTCAGGCGCTATGACAAACACATTGTTAAAATTGCTTATTGTAAACTTTTCAACTTGTGTGATAGGATAGACTTGAAATAGCAGAAACGTGTTGTAAAACAACGGATAACTTATTTTATAGGCATTTTCAGATATTGTTACCATATTATCTGAAAAACTGTATATATAATCTTTACTCTTAGTTTTCTTAGAAGGGATGTATTCGTAATAGACATTGCCAGGAACAGATTGAATTGTGTTGGCTAATAAGCTTAAATCTCTTATAATTACCTTTTTTTCAAATAAAGTATTTTCTGAAAGATTATTAATATACGCAAAAATGCCGATAGCAACAATAGCAATAAGTATTGCCTCTGCCAGAAACAGTTTGTCTATAGAGATACCTCTCTTATCCTTAAACACACCTCTTTTTAACATATCCTTATTCATATATCTATAGATTTATATAATTTTTGTAATAGAAATAATATTAACAATATTGTTAATAAAAACTAAATAACTGCAAATCTGCTGCAATTTTTGATTTCATCGAATTTTAATAAAAAAAGAATTAATTTATTCATATATTTATTCAAACAACACATCCTTCTTCCACAAACAAAGTTTTCCTATGCCTAAATCAACTATCTCTATAGTTTTATCAGAAGGTGTAATAATCACTTCTTCAATATCAGTATTAACCTCACCATTTGCAAATATGACACAGTTTAATCCGATAGGTAAACCCCCTATTAATTCTTCTTTTGGTTCTTTGCCATGCCTCAAATACATCTTAGCATTCTTTATAATCAGCTGCCATCCTTCTTCTTTGCTTTTTTGACCATCAACAATAACATTCTTTATACTTGAACTGCATACAGGCGTTATTTTTTGCACTGTGGCATCTTTTATATTCTCCTTTAATTTTTCAGTTATCTCCTCTTTAGAACCTGTTGCAGCATTTAAGCTTTTATAACATTTCTTGACAGAACTTCCTAAATTTTCAGCAGTCTTTTTTGCAAAGCTTTTCTCGTATTCATTAAAACAAACACAATCACCTGTTGAACATTCGTTTGCATCACAGATTAATATATTGTTTCCTTCTCTTCTTAAAAGAAGTTTAGTAAATGTTTTTTTCTCTTCCAATTCTTCAGTCTGAAACACTTCAACATAATTAAAATTATTTTTTTTAAATTGGTCAAATGATAATTGTTGCTTATCCAGTTCAGAGAAAACCTTTGTACAGATTAATGGCTCAATGCACTCTTCTCTGTTCTCTTCACATAAACATAAACAATCTTCGCTTGCACATTCAGGTGGTTCAACAGATGCAAATTGTTTGTCAGGGCTGCCTTTTGTATCTATCACATAAAATTCTTCAGCATCGCCAAGATCAATGGCATACTGTATTGGATTGGCACCAGGTGGAAGATGCTTTAATACCTCGACAAAACTAAGAAAATTTTTCTGCGCTAAATCCTCATCTTTGTCGTATATAAAAATCTTGTAAATTGTTATCCCTATTAAAAAGATTACAAACAAGACTATTAATCCCCTTATTAATTCCACAAGAAATTCCATATCTATAATATAACCTTCTGCTCGTTTGTTTGATTTAAACAGTTTCTTGTTCATTTTTATTTTGTTATCTCAAAACTATTTTACATTAATCAATTTAAGCAAAAAAATGTTATTTTTTTGCACTTTTAGTAGATATAACTTATCAATTTCATTAGATATATTCAATTAAGCAACTTTAATTACAGATTCATATTCGCCGCAGTTGATTGTTTTGCCGTCTTTAGCGACAATTTCTCCGTCATATACACCGTCATTATTTGTGTCTACTGCTCCGCTGCCTTGCGCCGAAGGATTATTGCTTGAATAACATGCAATTGGCGGGATGTTCTTTTCACTGCTGTCAATATTTTTAGATATTAACCCATATTTGTCGGCGATGAAATAACTTCCAAGCACCAAAATAACCAATAATAATACCGCTGGAACCAATTGGCCAATGCCGCCCTCTGCTTTTTTCAAATTATTCACCTCTGACTCCTCTGCATGTTTAATAATCATTAACAACAATTAACTTATTAATCTTAATTTTCTTTGCAGCAAACCTCCCCACCATTACAATCTCCTGTTCCTAAATCATTATTAGAATCAGAGCATCCTTGTTTGCATTTTCCGCCAGATGCCTTGCATTGGCTGTAACAGCAAACTAAATTAGCGTCAGAACATTTGAAGTCCATCTTTTGCGAGTAATAATATTCATCTTCCTGTGTTGGGCAGCTGGAAACGCATTTTCCGCCGGGTTTTGATTCACATGAACTTATGCTTCCGGAAAGCAGAGATAATTTTCCTGTAAATATAATAATCAGAACAATAATAACAACCAATATAATGACTGCACTGGCAATCACATTCAAGCTTAAATCACCTTTTTTCATGTTTATCACCTTTAAGATTTTGACATTTTCGTATATTTCTGGTTTTCAATCTTATTTCTCGCTCACAACTCGTTCCAAGGACGAAGTCCCCCGTCTAATGAAATGTTTTTTACGTTTTTTTAAGCGTTATACTAATAATTCAAGTTTAAAATAATAAAACCTAAACTAAACTTCATAGTGAACGTGTGGCTTCGCCCAGGAACTAAACAAATACTTGATTTTTACTATTTCCATCCTAACAATGCCCTCATTACTTCAAAAGTATCATTTTCTCCATTTTTATCTTTATAACTTTTAGCTAATGCTTCAGCTTTATCCTTACTGCCTATTTTGATATAACTGTCTATAAGATCTTCGTATGCAGTATTGATTCTTTCCTGATTATCATTGGGTTTTTCATTGATATAACGAGCGAGATAAACAGCGCTCTTTTCATAATATGTTTTTCCATTATCCCCTTTATTGCCAAGTTTCGCTTTTTCATAGAACGCTTTGCCGATCTCAAACAAAATAGTAGAAACAATCTTATCTGTTTTGTCATCTTCAATTATCTTTTCGTATTTATCTGCTGCATTGGAGTAATCGCCTTTTGTGAAGTCAGAGCCAGCAGCATTGTTTAACTCAACAACCTGAGTTTCTTTTTCAGGGTCAGGTTGTGTTAAACCATCATAATTGTCTGGAATATCAATCTTGATTGTTGCATTGTAAATCTTTTTTATCAATGGCTGTGCTAATAAAATAAATATCAAACCCAGAATTATAACAAGCAGCATTCCCCATCCTATTGCTTTTTTATAGTGTTTTTTCATGATTTTCACTTTCAATTTTTAAATTTTTTATTTTCAATATATCCTCGCTAAAGTGGGGGGCAAACCAAACACCCATACGAATATCAGCTGGTAATAATGCTTTGCACAACTGATACAATTTTCGGCCCAATGACCCATATAAATATAGCTACCAATGAAACAAATATAATTATCCCAAAAATCCATTTGAACAATTCAGACATTACTGCTTTTTTGTGTTTAAACATTATGATTCCTTGATTTTTATCCTTACTATTTTTCTATCTGTTATTATTATTATTTTTTATGATGTTTATATATTTTATTAAGATTTCATACTAATACACTTTCTGTTTAGGTAACTACATCTTAGCTAGTTTGTAGTCACCCACATTAGTGTATCCCCTTACAAATATCACCAAAACGAAAGATTTAAATAGTTTGTAAGGGTAACATATCTATCGGTGATTAAAATATGCGAATTATAAAAAAAGCCGGCTACTATTATCTTAAGTATTCATACAGAGAGAACAATAAAGTAATAACCAAAGAGAAATATCTCGGCAAAACTCTTAACAATCTGGAAAAAGCAAGGAAAGAATTGGTAAAAGAAAACAGGCTTTCAATGTATGCTAAGCTTAAAAAAATAAAACTTTCTTTTCAGAAGGAATGGAAAAGGTATCCTGAAAGTGCCAAACAGAGAGAAAAAGAAGAGATTGCTATAGCATTTACTTATAACACAAATGCTATTGAAGGCTCAACTATAACACTTGAAGAAGCCAGAGAAATCATAATTGATAAAACTGCGCCTAATAAATCACTTAAAGATATACGGGAAACAGAAATGCATTCTAAAATATTTTTAGAAATGTTAGATAAAAAACAATTAATTTCAAAGGAGTTGCTGTTATACTGGCACAAGGAGATTTTTGGCGAAACTAAACCAGATATTGCAGGCAGATTCAGAGATTTTTTAGTCAGGGTTGGGTCATACATAGCGCCAGATTGGCAGGATGTTGAAGATTTAATGAAAAATTTATTTAAGTATTTAAACGAATCTAAGCTGAATTTGAATCCTGTCGAGTTAGCTGCAAGGGCGCATTACAAATTTGAAATGGTTCACCCGTTTGGTGATGGGAACGGCAGGATCGGAAGGCTCATAATGAATCATATTTTATGGCATAACAATTATCCTATGCTGATTATTGAATATAAAAAAAGAAGAACCTATTACAAAGCACTGCAAAGAGATGAGGATGGTTTTACAAACTATTTTTTGAGGCGATATTTAGCAGTTCATAAGAAGAGAATAATTAATTAAGCATTATCCACTTCCTTTTCTTTTCATTTAACTTTTCCATAAAAATCACCAAAAAGGATGAAAATGTCAGAAATTTAAGAAGTGTAAACTAATTATCAAATTGAACAAATAAGTACACAGCATAATAACATTTATAAACTTCTTCATTTAAGTTTTAATCCAATGATAGAAATTTGCGCCATAGGCGGTTATAATGAAATCGGAAGAAACATGACTGCCATAAAAGTAGATGAACAGGTTATAATTATTGATATGGGTCTTTACCTCCCAAAATATATTGAATACACTGAAGATGAAGACATTAAGCTTGTTCCAGTAAAAAAGCTAGTTGATGTCGGCGCAATACCTGATGACTCTGTTATTGACGACTGGAAAGATAAGGTTGTGGCAATAATTCCTACTCACGGTCATTTGGATCATTTAGGCGCGCTTCCTTTTATCTCAAACAAATATAATGCAGAAATCCTCTGCACACCATACACCAAAGAGCTTATACTTGCAATCTGTTATGATGAGAACTTCAAGCTAAAAAATCATATTAAAACACTTTCTCCAAACTCAAAGTATAAGATT
The DNA here is from genome assembly GCA_018303325.1 of Candidatus Woesearchaeota archaeon. Taxonomy (GTDB): domain Archaea; phylum Nanobdellota; class Nanobdellia; order Woesearchaeales; family DSVV01; genus JACQSP01. Next base: position 87,895 of record JAGVYH010000002.1, on the reverse strand, counting down.
AGCGAAATAGAGGTAGAGTTTGTTCATACAACACATTCAACGCCACAGGCCGTAATGGTTGCATTGCATACAAAATATGGCACAGTGCTTTACTGCAATGATTTCAAATTTGACAGTTTTCCAGTTCTTGGCAAAAAACCAAATTTTAAGCGCCTGAAAGAATTGGGTAATAAAGGCGTAAAACTGCTTATATGTGATTCAACAAGGGCAGATGACCCAAAAAAGACACCATCTGAGAATGTCGCAAGACAGATGCTTAAAGATTTATTGTTAGGCATAGAGTCAGACGAGAAAGCGATAATTGTTACAACCTTTTCTTCGCATATAGCAAGGCTGAAATCAATAATTGAATATGGCCAGCGCATTAATAGAAAAGTTGTTCTGCTTGGAAGAAGTCTTGCCAAATATGTCAAAGCAGCTGAGAGGGCTAATTTAGTCAATTTTTCAAAAAATACAAAGATTGTCGGTTACAGCTCAAAAGTGCAAAGCGCCCTGAAACTGCTGGAAAAAAACAAAAGTAAATACCTGCTTATTGTCACAGGCCATCAAGGAGAAACAAAATCAGTTCTCAGCAAGATTGCCAGAGGGGATTTTGATTTCAAGCTTGATAAAGATGATTGTGTAATATTTTCATGCAGTGTTATACCTAATCAAATTAATATTGATGCGAGAGAGCATTTAGAAGAACTTCTCAAGCATAAACATGTGAGGATATTCAAAGATATTCATGTATCTGGCCATGCTGCAAAAGAAGATTTAAGGGATCTTATTAATATGGTAAAGCCCCTCAACCTTATACCTGCGCATTGCGAAGCGCGTATGAAAACAGCAATGAAAGAGCTGGCTGATGAATGTTCAGTGCCGCATGTAATTTTGATGAATGATGGCGAAAGGAGAGAGATAAAGTGAACAATAAAATAACCTAATTTGTTCAGCTGATTTTCCTGTTTCTTAATTTTCTTATTTTCTTATTTCCCGCCCCCAACACGTACCAAGGACGAAGTCCACCGTCTCATAAATTTAAGTTAAGTTACTTCCATACAATTAGCAATACGATTTAGCAATGTATATCATATCTATATTATAAAATCTATATCTGTTCTCTTCAATCATTATGTTACTACATCTAAATCTTTAAATATAGGAAATCATTCACAAAACATATAACTTTCAGTATTTTGCACTTTTAGTATATTTCGCATTATGTTTATTTATGAATCAAAAAGAAGATAATAAACAGAATTAATAAAGAGAATATAATCAAAAACAGAGGGGGTTAATATGAAGTTAACATTAGCAGAACCAAAATATCTTAAAGATAGTGTTTCTATTATTTCTGAGCTTGTAAATGAGGCAAGATTCAAGATAACAAAGAATGCAATTGAACTTGTGGCTATGGATCCTGCAAACGTTGCAATGGTCATCTTTAAGCTGTTATCAAGCACTTTTGTTGAATATGATGTCACAGAAGACATGGAATTAGCTATTAATCTAAGCAATCTTAAACAAGTTCTGAGAAGAGCAAAGCCAAATGATATGTTAAGTTTGGAAATTAAGGAAAACAAACTGAAAATTATACTTGAAGGCACAACAAAACGTACATTCTCGCTGCCGATTATTGAATTAGAAGAAAGAGAACAAAGAATCCCTGAGCTTTCCTTCCCTGTAACAATAACAGCAACATCTTCGTTCTTAAATGATTCTATTGAAGACGTTGATATTATAGGAGAAAGCGTTAGTTTCATAGTAGAAGGCAAAAAATTTTCCATAACAGCAGAAAGCGATTTAAGCGAAGCCAACATTTCTATTCCTGAAAGCGAAGAAGTAAAAATCATTAATGATGCCGGCGACAAAGTAAAGGCAAAATACAGCATAGAATACCTTAAAAAAATGATGAATGCAGGAAAACTTGTGCCAAATGTAAAAATAAACTTCAACAAAGACTATCCATTAAAGTTAGAATACAAGATTGTAGACAAGATAATGATCAGCTTTATCCTTGCGCCAAGAGTTGAAGGGGAATAAATTAATCTGTTTTTCTTTAATTGATTTTAATTTTTCAATATTTTTTTTCTTGTTTTCTAAATTTTTATTCCCCTAAAACCACAATATTACTCATCAGTAGTTACATTTTCAAAACATTTATAAACAATAATCTAAACCCTCTTCACATGAAACTACTGCAATTATCACCGGATAAGATTATTGTACAAGGATTGCCTGAAATAGCCAACAAAGATGTTTTAAAGATATACTTTAGAATATTTAATAAAGGTTATGGAAGGCTATTGCCGCCAGTAATCGTAGCAGATAATGCAATAAGTGTATCTGACTTTAAAACATTTCAAGAAGCACTTTCTGATTATAAACAAAATTCTCTTTCTCTTAAAAATAGAAAAAAAGGATTAGCTGAATTTGTTGCAAACTGCGAGACTAAATTCGAAGGTGGACATACATTATATTTAATTAAAAAGGATCAAGTACATTCAGTTTATTCTGTGTCATACAGATATAGTCATCAATATGGTGAATTTTTTATTCAGAATGATATAGTTGCCGAGCAAAGTAGAATAGAAAATAATGCCAAGCAAATTGCCGCTGTTTTTAAGCAAAAAATTGAAGAAATAGTTGATATCGTAAAAAAAGCAAAAAAATACAGAGAGCAAAGTGCATCTTACATTCTCTTAGATGGGAATCACAAATGTATGGCAGCAACATTAACTCATCAGCCAATTACTGCATTAAAAGTTGAAAATAATGATGACTTGGAAACAGTTAGGGAAATGGTCGACAAGGGCGAATTGTTTAATTTTTATAGGACAGAAAACTATTTGGATGATGTGGTTGTAGAATTTTTCCAAGATTGTTTCAGAAAGGATTATGATTTTGTAACAGCAAGACAAAGAGTAGATCAACTAATTTCTGATGGAGTTCTGCCAAAATATATGATAGAAAGATATTTGACACAAAGAAAACAATAATCAATAATCTTTTTTTGTCTTGAATACTATCCCTTTCTCAAACAAATATCTATTAACATCTTTATCCAGAATCCAACTCGTCAATATTCTCGTTTCAAACTCATCATCAGTATGTATTGTTTCATGAACATCAACTTCATATGCCTTTTCGCTTCCTGAGATAAGCATTTCATTCCTAAATATATTTGAAGCGCCAATTGCTGTGTATCCTAATAAATAAGCAGGCATTTGTTCAATAACTAAATTTTTTACAGGGAAAAATCTGCTGACATCTAATATTTCTTCTAATCTTAATTCCTGATAATCTTTCAATGAAGCAGAATAATTTTGTTTTGGGAAATATTCTTCCCCATCTTTCTCTTTTTCATAGACTGTTAATTTGTATTCTTTATCTTTTATTATATGCTCAAGTAGAATATCCTCGATAATGTCATCGCAGGTATTATCTTTTTTAAGACCATTATTTCTAATATTAGCTTCTATAGAGATTATAACTGCGGCATTTTTATCATAATTAAGGGCAGTACTGTAATTAGCAGGTGTCATTAATCCTAATTATTGTTCCTAGCTTTAAAAACACTTATGCGAAGAATGTCACAAACTTTATATAATCCATATCCTGTTTAGTTTCTTATGGAATTTGACCTTGCCAAAATTAATCGTATAAAAAAATTCTTTTTAAGATTAGTAGAAGTCATGCAATCCAACGGCAATTACACTGATGTTTTGTTAATTAATGATTCTTCTTTAACAATATCCAAAGATAAGACAGACATTAATATAGATAATTCACAGGATTTTGGCGTTACAATGCGTGTTTTTGACGGCGAAAAGTTTCACGCACATGCTTCAACTGGCCTAAATGAGCAATTATTGCTGGAAAAAGCAAAAGAATTTTCGAAAATTCAACTTCTTCCTCAAACATCAAACAAAAATAAGATAAAATTAGACATTGACACTAAACAACTTAACAAACATTTTGTTTCAAATGGGAGTATAAATCCATCACAAGTGGGTACACAGGAGAAAGCAGAATTTGTCAAACATATTCATCACCAGATTTTATCTAACCAGTTATCAACCCCCACAATAATAAACTTGCGTGTTATCTACGAAGAAACAAAAGAGCAGAAGATATTTGTAAATCGGTTTAAACAATTATCACAGAATATAACCTCTTGTTTTATTGGTGTCGTGCCTTTTGTTTTGACAAAAGAAAAGGATATAAGATATCATTACAAAAGTTTTTTTTCGCCGGGCTATGAAGCAACAAACATCTCAGAAAAAGACGTCAAAGAGATTATAGAAAAAACATTAAAAATATCCGAAGCAAAGAAACTTTCTCCAGGAAAATATACCTGTATACTCAGTCCTGACCTTTCTGGTTTACTGGCTCATGAAAGTTTTGGGCATGGTATGGAAAGCGATACAATGTTCAAGGACAGGGCAAAGGCAATAGAATTCATTGGCAAAAAGATAGCTCCTGATAATGTTTCAATAATTGATAATCCTTCGTTTCCGGCAAGAAACGGAACATTCTTTTTTGACGACGAAGGAGCATTGGCAGAACCAACTTATTTAATCAAGAAAGGAATTGTTGCGCAGCCAATAACAGACATGTACTCAGCGTCAAGACTGACTATGGAAGAACAAGGAGGACATAACTTAAAAAAAGTGCTTAAGAAAGGAGGTTGTTTTAAAAGAACAGCTAATGCACGTGCAGAGAGCTATGACCATAAATGTTATGCAAGAATGAGCAATACTTATTTTGATGAAGGTGACACTTCTCCTGAAACTATGATCAAAATGGTTAAAGATGGTTTATACTTACACTATTCATCTGGCGGCATGGAAGACCCTAAAGGATGGCATGTCCAAATACAAGGTATTGTCGCAGAAAAAATCAGGAATGGTAAACTTACAGGAGAATTTTTTTATGAAATTGGCATGACTGGCTATCTTCCAACAATGCTTGGCAATATCCTAGCTGTCGGCAACAAACTTATCATTCCTGGAACTGGTAGATGCGGCAAAGGCCATAAAGAATGGGTGCGTGTCTCAGAAGGAGGACCGCATTTATTGATAAAAGAAGTTGATTTGGCATAGCTGTATACATAATAAATAAAAACTTATTTGTTTAGCCGATTAATGTTTTTTACCGCTCACAACACGTTTGTGGGACGCAGTCCACCGTCTCATGAATATAATTTACGTTTTTTAAAAGACAATCATAAAAACAATAAATTAAAAATAATCATAAGACGGGTGGCTTCGCCCAGAAACTAAACTAAAATAACAAAACTAAAATGAATAAAACACAAATAGAACAAATTAAAGAAATGCTTATTGAAAAAAATTTGTATGGCTGGAAAATAGAATTAGCTGAAATTGCAAGAACAAATATGTATTTCACTAAATTTCTCGAGCCTGAAGAAATTATGAATTCAAACAGAACACACATTGTCATTACAATATACAAAGATTACGGAAAAGAAATAGGAGAAAGCTCATTCAATGTTGTTGAATTTAATAAATTTGTTATTCAAGAACAAATTAATAATGCCTTAATCATCTGTGATTATTCAAAAAAACAAACCTTTGCCTTGCCAGAGAAAGAGAGTAACTTGATAAAAAAAGAACAGTTACATGAATTAAATCTTGTTGACGACAAACTTATCACAGAACAAGGCAGAAAAACTCAACTTAATAATGTTTATCAAGCCCTCAAAAAAGAGCTTTCACTTTCACAACACAAAGATATTAAGCCAAATAATCTTGAAATTTATGCAGCCAGCAGCACATTAAGAATCTTAAATTCTGAAGGTGTTGATTTGTCTGAACCAAAAACAGGATTTTATATAGAATTAACATTAACAGCGTCAAAAAATGAAAAATTTCAAAAAAAAATCCAAAAGAAAGAGCAGGAGTTTGTTGCTGCAAAGGACTTTTCTTCAACAACACAGTTGGATGTTAAAAATTTTATCGCCCATAACATTAATATGGTTAGGAATATTCTTAACTCAGAACTAATTAAGACATTCAATGGCAATGTTATTCTGTCAGGCGATGCTGTCTCAGAATTTTTTGCACCGCATCTTTCTTCATCACCTTTAATTATGCATTCATCTGCAAAGATAAAACATATGGGTATTTCACGATACCAGCTAAACAAGCCAATTGGGACATTTTTCAGGGACAATTTATCTATTTCAACAAACCCTTTCATGCCATTAAATCCTTGCTCTGCATCCTTTGACCACGACGGTGTCCTCTCAAAAAAAGTCAGTATTATAGAAAAAGGAATTTTTAAAAATTATTTGGCTGACAAGCAGTATGCAGATTATTTAAATGTTCCTCCAACAGGCGCTTTTGGCAGCGTCGATATCTCAGGCGGAACATCGTCATTGGACAAAATGTATAATTCTTACAAAACATTGCCGTATATTGAGATTGTTGCATTCTCAAGTTTTGTTCCTAATAATATTTCAGGAGATTTTTCAGCAGAAATAAGGCTGGGTTATATCGTCGTTAAGGACAAACAAGGCAATGCAATAAAAACTCCATTCAAAGGCGGTTTGTTTACAGGCAATGTTTTTAAATTAATTGAAAACATATATATTTCAAAAGAAATCAAAGAAGAAACTGGCTACAAAGGTCCAAAAGCAGTGATGTTTGAGAATAGTGTTGTGGCTGGCATAAAATAATTGTATTTGTTTAGCTATAGGCACGAACATTAATAATTGAGCATAAAATTTCGTGCCTATATGTAACAAACACACTAAATTTTAATAATAAAGTTTTATGGGTTTGTTACATTGAACGAACTAAACTAATAAAATAATGTGATTTAGTTCGTTCGCTATACGCGAACTTTAACAAAATTAATCAAATATTAAAGTTCGCCACTATAATTAATATTTTTTATTGCTCACAACCCGTTATTGAGCTCTCCTTCCGTTTGTGGGACGCAGTCCACCGTCTCACTAATTAAACTGTTTGTCGTAAGTCGTTTGCCGTTAGTTGTAAACGGAAAAACATAAAAAACAGCTGACGACAAACGACCTACGACTAACGACTTACTAATTTATCTTAGTGAACGGGTTGGACATGCCAGGAACTAAATAAATACAAATAATAAACAAACACAATGAAATGCGAAACCCCAATTAATTATAATCATCAAAAATACACACTAATTATTAATCCATGCTCTGGAAATAAAGATTGCAATTTAATACTTCATAAAATACAAAGTTTCTTTAAAGGTGACATTGATATTAAGATAACTGAAAAGAAGGGTGATGCAGCATCATTTGCAAAAAATTCTAAAGCAGACGTAGTAATTGTAGCTGGCGGTGACGGTACAATTAATGAAGCCATTAATGGTTTGATGGAAAAGAAATTCGCCAGAACTTTAAAAAAGCCAAATAATGCAATAAAAACAAAATTGAACAGGACACCAGGACTAGCAATCATACCTATCGGCACATCTAACATGATTGCAAGAGCCTTTAACATTCCTAAATCGATTGACAAAGCAATAAATATTATCCACCAGAACAGAAGAAAAGATTTAGACATCGGCAGGGCAAACAACAGATACTTTGCAATTGCCTGCGGCGTAGGCATAGACGCAGAAATGTACAAAAATGTCGAGCCAAAGATAAAGAAGATGTTTGGAGAAGTTGCATATCCTTTAAGTTTGCTGAAAGCAATATTCAATTATCAGCCAAAATTGCTCAGTGTAAGACTAAATGGCAATACTTATACAGGATATTATGTTCTTGTATGCAACATTGCAAAATTTCAGAACTTATTTCAAATTATCCCGCATTCTAAAGATGACGACGGTTTTTTCGATGTTCTCATTCTCCAGAAAAAAGAATTGTCTGATATATTGAGATATCTTTTTGGTTTTGCAACAACCCAAGTCTATAAATTTAAAGATGTTATATGCGTTAAAGCAACCTCATTGGAAATAACCTCTGATGAGCCAGTAATCGCGCATGCAGACGCAGAAATCATCGGCAAAACGCCAATCAAATTGAAAATGTATGAGAAAGCGATTGAAATGATATGCTGAGATGTGATTAATCTATTTGTTTAACTGGTTTCTCTTATTCTTTTATCTTTTTCTCGTCCTCAATCTTGTTTTCTGCTCTCAATCCCTTCTAGGGACGCAGTCCACCGTCTCATGAATATTTTTTTAAGAATTCTATTCGAAAAGAACAAAGTAAAAATCCTAAACTAAAAATTCATGAGATGTGTGGCTGCGCTTTGGAACTAAACAAATACAACCTTTCTATAAAACAAAAAGAAAGAAACAATCATAATAATTATTGCCAAGATTAAAGTAACTATCAGCATCTTTTTGTCGTTTCCAAATCCAAACGGAATAAATCCGAAAATACCGATGACACTGAATTTAGCAGTACTGCTTTTATCACTTGTGATTTTTGTTTCATCTTTTGCGCTGAGAAATGACGCAATTATTAATACAATAATTCCTATAAATATGATAAACATTCCAGCTTGAAACAATTGGTAAGAGTTCATTTTAAATACCTTCTTTTTTGGCAGTTGGAATTTTAGTTTATTGGAGGATATTTCGTCGCTTATGGTGGCAGGGATTTTTATTTTATCTTCTTTACAGTGCCGTGGTTTGCATTCACTTCTACCATATCGCCGTCTTTTAACACTTTTGTGGCAATCTTTGTTCCTACAATGCATGGCTTGCCTAATTCTCTGGAAACAATAGATGCATGGCACGTTAACCCGCCTTCATCAGTTACTATGGCTGATGCTTTTTTCATTGCAGGCACAAATTCCGGCCTTGTCATTGATGCAACTAGTATTTCACCAACCTTAAATTTCAAAAGATCTTCTTTTGTTTTGCATATCCTTGCAACACCAATTATCTTGCCTGGTGATGCTGATGCGCCGTGAATATCATTTTGTTCTATATATGTTTTATTGTAAATATCCATAATCTTTTCATAATCCTCTTTTGTATAAATTTCAAATATCAGCTTTCCATTTTCTCTTTTGCTGTAAATAATATAACGCTTCATCCTTTCATTAGCATCATCCATACTAAAATTATCAAGCTTATCTTCAGTTATCTCCTCTGGAAGATATCTTTTTATCTTTTCTAATGGAATGTTATATCTCCTGCCAATCTCGCCAAGCAAAAGATTCATGTAATAAACACCAGTCAAAATATTCTTTTTTCTATTATCCTGCCAGTGAAGAACCATCATCGATATATTAATTAATGAAGTAATCTCATCATTAAACTTATATTTGTGTATAATCCCCCCTCTCATCTTAGCATTTAAAGTGTATCTCTCTTTTTCTGCCTTAAGCTTATCGTCAATATCGATATTTTCTTCAAGCAGTTTTTTTATTTCAGAAATATAATCTAATTCACTTAAAGGATTCCCGTGATAATAATTTAGCTGGTTGTACAAAAATCTTTTTCTGTGTGCAATAATTTTTTCTTTTATGTTTTTGTTTAATCTTTCAGCTGTTTCTTGAAGTGTTAACTTATTGAATAAAGAAAACAATTCTTTGTCTTTTTTCACTAATTTTACAATTTCAAGTATATCAATGTACTCTTCATTCGCAAAGGATGGCTTTGCAGGTTGCATAAGCAGATTGAATATATTTCTAAATTCAGGATCATGCCTTTCAAGTTTTAATGCATCTTCAATCTTTTTTTTCAGGAGCGGTTCGACGACAAAAGAAATGCCTTCAATAATATGGCTTACATCCAGAATTCCATGATAGGCAGTTTGCATTTCCTGATATAATTTAACCAGCTCTTGTTTGTTTAATTTTGTTAATTCTGTGTTGTCTATCTTGCTCATTGTTTTTTTTGATGAAGCAACAATTACTGCATCCTTTTTCATCACTTCTTTGAGATAATTCTTGTTTTTCTTGTATTTCTCAAGAAACGTATTCCCAATATTTCTAAAATCATCTTCAAGATAAAGATATTCAACATAATCTTTGTTAAAAATAAATACTTTTTCTGTGTAACCATATCCAAGATTATTATGACATCCAACTAATCCAGACTGCGGAGCAGCAAAACAGAAATTCAGGCAGCCATTAAACCCCTGAATGTACCATTTTTTATTAAGAATTTTTTTAAATCTTTCAGTAAGATTGTTCATTTTTGGTTTCTTTTTATTTCTTAGCTTATTTCTTGGGTTTGTCGCTTATTCAAGCATTCGCAAGAGCTTTACTTCTTTATCTTCTTTTCCTTAGTAAACTTTTCATGTACAGGCAGATCGCTGTCTTCGTCAACTTCAAGATGCTCATTAAACTCTTTTTTCAATTTTTTCCTGAACTTGTCTAATTCGCTCATTTTATCCCTCATTTTACATATATTTCTTTTAAAAAAATGATTAACAATTCATTTCCATTTGACATGATCGCTGTCCCAGACTAATGGACTGTTTAATATTCTAAATCTCTTTTTTGTATTCCAAATTTTGACTAATTTATCAAAATTTTTATCAGGGTATAACATTAATTTAGCTAATTCATCAATTTCTTTAAAATCTTTTTCATTTAGTTTATCAAACTTAAAATAAATATAACTTGGCATTTGATTATAAATAATTTCATTGTTCATTAAACTGTGAAAATCATAAAAGACTGCCCAAAGAACAGGTATTAATCCTTTGAATCCGCCTGCGTTGATAAAATTGTTGGCATCTAATTTCCCCATTCTGATCCCAATCCAAGTATTCGCAGCCCAATCAAATTTTGTTTCAGGGATATTGTATTGGTCAAACCCGATTGTATTGTCAAAGAATCCATCTGCGTCAAAAGTAATCCACATTTGTTTTCTTTTGTCCCAATATTGATTAATCCAGTGATCGCTGCTTCCTTTGAAAAAATAAGGGGCAAATCCTGAACGAACCCTGCATGGAATACCTTTTGATTTTAAGATAGAAGCCATTAGAATTGCAACAAAACGGCAGGTGACGACAATTTTATGTTCTACTTTTCTCTCTGCTAAAAATCCTCTGTTATCAAGCCTTAATAATTCTGCAATCATTGAAACAGCAGTAGGCAATATATCATCATCGCATCTTAATCTATACCACGGATATTTATTTATATCACCATAGCGCAGATCTTTGTTAGCTTTTGTGTTGCCTTCTTTGAGAGTTCTGCGGTGAATGACTTGATGGCATATTAAATTGCCAAGCTCTTTTACATCATTTGGAAGAAGTTTAAGAAATTCTTTATAACAGCCAGGATTAGTAAATGTACCAAATTCCAAATAATGATTTAATACTTTTTTGTTCATAATATTAATGAATTGGCTGTCTATATAAATTTTTGCCCATGGATTTTTACTTTGCTCCAGATTCAAAATTAGATCATTAAACTAAATACATAATTCTATTCGCTTCCTTCATCGCCAATTATCTTCGCAGCACTTACTACTTTATCGCCTTCTTCAAGTTTCATTAATCTTACTCCTTGTGTATTTCTTCCAATGACTGATATTAAATTGCATCTTGTTCTGATAATTATACCTTTCTGGCTTATCAGCATGATTTCATCTTCTTCTGAAACACTTTTTATTCCGACAACATTTCCGTTTCTTTCGCTGCAGATTATGTTGATAACACCTTGCCCGCCTCTGTTAATCAGTCTGTATTCACCGATACTAGTTCTTTTTCCATAACCATTTTCAGTTATTGTCAGTAATGTTTTGTTATCATCGCCGATTACTGCGCCGATAACTTTATCACTATCAGTTATTTCCCCTTTTTCATTTACTTTTCTTTTCAATCTTATCCCAATTACACCTATCGATGATCTTCCCATCTCTCTAACATCTTCTTCGTTGAATTTGACAGCAAGACCGTCTTTTGTAGCAATTATTATCTGTTTAGTGCCGTCGGTTAATAATACATTGACCAGCTCATCGCCTTCTTCAATGTTTATTGCTTTTATTCCGCCATGCCTTGGGTTTGAAAATTCTGCTAAGCTGGTTTTTTTAATAATTCCATTATTTGTTACCATCACCAAATATTGTGTTGCTTCAAATTGTTTTATTGGTATAAACGCAGTTATATTGCTGCCTTTCTCACTTCCTGCTTCAATATTAATCAAATTAACAATTGCTTTGCCCTTTGCCTGTCTGGCGCCTTCAGGGATTCTGAATACCTTCAGCCAGTGCACTTGGCCTTTGTCAGTAAAGAACAGCAAATAATCATGAGTATTGGCAATAAATAAATGCTCCACAAAATCTTCTTCTTTTGTTGTTGCAGCGATTATACCTCTGCCGCCTCTGCCCTGAGATTTGTAGACGTTTAAAGGTGTTCTCTTGATATAACCTCCATGAGAGATTGTAACAACAACATCTTCTTCTTCGATAAGATCTTCAATTTCAATTTCCTCTTCTTCTTCGCTCTCGCTTATCTCTGTTTTTCTCTCGTCTTTATACCTTTCGCTAATCTCAACTAATTCACTTTTTATGATATCCTTAATCCTTATTTCAGAAGCAAGTATCTCCTTGAAATCCTTTATCTTTTCAATCAGATTTATTAATTCTTCAAGAATTTTTTCAGTTTCCAGAGAAGTTAATTTTTGTAATTTCATGTCGAGAATAGCCTGTGCCTGTATTTCTGTTAATGTGTAAGTTGTGACTAAACCAGTTCTGGCGATATTAACATCTTTTGCTGCCTTTATGATTCTTATTGCATTGTCTATATCGCTTAATGCAATTTTTAAGCCTTCAAGAATATGCGCCCTTTCCTCTGCTTTTTTCAGTTCAAACTGTGTTCTTCTTATGACAACGATTTTTCTGTGTTTTATAAATTCTTCAAGCATCTCTTTAAGATTAAGAATTCTTGGCTCGTTATCAACCAATGCAAGCATAATAATTCCAAATGTATTCTGTAATTTTGAATGTTTATATAATTGATTCAATACAACATCAGTATTGGAATCTTTCTTCAGTTCGATAACAACACGCATTCCGCTTTTGTCACTCTCATCCCTTATATCGCTGATTCCCTCTATCATTTTTGATTTGACATTGTCAGCAATCTCTTCAACTAACGTGGATTTGTTGACCATATAAGGTATTTCATCTATAATGATTGCTTCTCTTTCTTTATGCTTTTCAATGTGTGTTTTTCCTTTTACAAGAATTTTTCCTCTTCCTGTGCCGTATGCATAGCTTATACCAAGTTTTCCGCATATAATGCCGCCGGTTGGAAAATCAGGGCCTTTAACTATATTCATTAATTCTTTTATTGGCATTTCTGGATTGTCTATAACATTAATGGCTGCGCTGCATACCTCTTGAATATTATGTGGCGGAATATTTGTTGCCATACCTACAGCGATTCCAGATGAGCCATTGATTAATAAGTTAGGAACCTTTGAAGGTAATACTACTGGTTCCTTTAATGTTCCGTCGAAATTATCAACAAAATTTACTGTTTCTTTGTCAATATCTTCTAATATGTCTTCTGCGATTTTTTGCAGACGACATTCTGTATATCTCATTGCCGCTGCAGAGTCTCCATCAATGCTGCCCCAGTTGCCGTGGCCGTCAATTAATGTATATCTTAATGAGAAGTTTTGCGCCATTCTTACCATTGAATCATAAACAGCCAGATCACCATGCGGATGATATTTCCCGAGGCAGTCCCCCACTATTCTTGCTGATTTTTTATAAGGTTTATTATGCGCCATCCCCATCTCATTCATCGCAAACAAAATCCTTCTGTGGACAGGTTTTAAGCCGTCTCTAACATCAGGCAATGCCCTTCCTACAATAACACTCATAGCATAATCTATATAAGAGGTCTTCATCTCATCTTCTATTACTATTGGTGTAATTCCTTTCTCAACATTCTCTATTTCTGGCGCAGAAATATCATTAATTTCAAGATTCTTATCATTATTATCTGCTTCTTTATTTGAGTCTTCGCTTGTTTTTTCAGTTTTTTCAGGAATGATTTTCTCGTCGCTGTTTTTATCCTTTTCCATAGCTCTCATGAACATGGTTTTATTTAAATATGTTTCGGATTAATCAGTTTCATTAATTTAATCGATTTCCTGAAATTTGTTAAGCTTTTGCACTGAAACATAAGGCTTTGAATAATTTTAATCACAAACTTTATATTTTCTATATCTTATGGTGTTACTTATGGCTTCAAAAGAACTAAAACAAGTAATCTTAATGAGAACAGATTTAAATATGTCAAAAGGCAAGATAGCTGCCCAAGCCAGCCACGCTAGTGTGGAATGCGTTCTAAAAAGCTTGAAATCAAAGAAAAGCGAACAACTTGTCAAAGAATGGCATAACCAAGGTATGATGAAGATTGTTGTCAAGGTTGTTGACGAGAAGGAATTATTTAATTATATCCAGCAGGCAAAAGATGAAGGAATGATAACTTCTGTAATAACCGACGCTGGACATACATTTGTTGAGTCTGGCACTGTAACCTGCGGCGCAATAGGTCCAGATGTTATTGAAGAAATAGATAAGATTACTGGTAAGCTGAAAGTGCTGTAGTCAAACCCCTTAGTTAAATACTATTTTTGCTTTTTATTGCACTTTTGATTTTTTATTATTCTTTCCTACACTATTTATGTTCACTTTTGGTATATTAGTTAACCACCTTTTCATTCAAAGCAATCAAAAACCCAGTTTATCACACCATGATGGTGATAAAACTTTATATATTATTTGTTTAATTACTACTAATTAATCTCAAAAATCATGGTGAAGGGGGAATTTGAGAGAATAATCAATAGTTAGGGAGAAAGAGGTGAATTAAATTGGTATTAGAACAATTGGGAATATCTATAGTAGACGCATTAGGTAATCTTTTGTTAGGGATTTTGAGTGTAATCCCAGGATTAATCGCAGCATTGATAGTATTGCTTGTCGGTTATATTATTGGATGGATTATCTATAAAGTATTAGACAAACTTTTCATTAAGATAAAGTTTGACGACTATCTAATACAAAAAACAGGATTAAAGAAAAGAGTTGGTGATTTAAAGCTAGGGCATGTTTTAGCTGTTATATCTAAATGGTATATCTTTGTGTTGTTCTTGTCACCCGCAGCAGGATTAATAAAATTAACTACATTATCTACCTTCTTGATTGAGCTAAGTTTTTGGATTCCAAACTTGATAGCTGGTTTGTTGTTAGTATTGTTTGGTGTTTTAGTAGCTGATTATGTAAGCTCAAAAATCGAGCACGTCAAGATTAAGAATGCAGTAGGTATAGGATATATTGCAAAAGTAGTAGTATTGATTTTTGCAACATTACTAGCATTAGACCAAATTGGTATTCATTTAGGACTAGCACAAAACACCTTTTTAGTAATAGTGGGTGGATTAATGTTAGGTGTTGGAATCGCATTAGGCCTTGGTTATGGCTTAGCTTTGAAAGACACTGCCAAAGAAGGAATCAATAAATGGAAAAAGATGTTTTAATCTTTTTCTTTATTTTTCTTTAAATTTTATTATATTTAAACACGAAAATCCAATACAGCAATAATAGAGTAAATTAAAATGCCAGCTCCAAAATTACCTAAACCACCTGTAACAGTTGCTTCATCTTCTAAATCATCTAACTCCTATAATCTCTTAACATCATCTAAAATTAATTCATTAACCTCTAATTTATTGAAATATTACTCACAATTCAAATTATTGTTCACTAATCCTTCTGTGTTTTACAATTCAGTTAAATCAGAAACAGATGTTTTTCCGATTATTCTTAAGTACGTCATTTTTATGGCTGTTTTGCAGGTGATCATGTTCCTTGTTGGTATTTATGGTGATTTAAGAGAAGGAGCATATATGGTGTTATTCTCTTTTATCATTATGATTTTAAGTATTACCTTTAGTTTTATAATGCCTTTTTTCTCCTCAGGAATTACACATCTTGGTGTTTTAATGTTTGGAGGCAAACAGCCTTTCTTTAACACATTTAAAACAATAACTTATTCAATGTTTTTAGCAGCTGTTTATAATTTTGTGTCATTGATTATTATAGAGATTCTTAATATTATATTAAATCCCACTTTTGAGACAATAACAGACATGATGCCCCAACTAATTGTGGCAGGCATAATTGGCTTGATAGGTTTAGTTCATGTGTTTTATACAGAAATAATCGGTTTAGGAATTTACCAGCAGCTCACTAAACTAAAAGCCTTCTTTGCAATCATTATAATCCCTTTAGCGATATTATTATTCATAGTTCTTGTTGGAATTTTATTTGCTTTGATGCTTATTTGATTAATTATTAATAAGAAGTTGTTTAGTTAGATTTTTTGTTTTCTAATCTTATTTATCTCTTTTTCTTACCCACAATCTCGTCTACCGCTCACAACACGTACTAAGGACGAAGTCCACCCGTCTCATGAATTTAAAGTTTTTTTTAAAGTAGTATAAACAACCCAAAATAATAAACTATCATGTTATAAATCTCCATATTGGTACTTAATAGTATCAGCTTAACAAGTTATATATATTCAATTTACTTTCCTACAATTATGGACACAAAGAATCAGAAAAAAAAGGTCATGGTTGTTGATGATGAATATGCAATCAGAGAATTAATAGCTTTAACACTTGAGCAGGAGTATGATGTAATCAAGGCAGAATCTGGACAGGATGCTTTAAATAAAATACAGAATGCTTTGAATAAAATAAACTCAGCTCCTGATTTAATCATACTTGACATTATGATGCCAAACATGGATGGATACCAAGTTTGCAGGCTGTTAAAGACGAACAAGGAAACAAAAATGATACCAATCATCATGCTTACTGCAAAACATCAAAACGAGGATGTAAGAAAAGCAGTTGACGTAGAAGCAGACGAATATATTACTAAACCGTTTGAGCCTGAAATGTTAAGAAAAAGGGTTGGAGCTTATTTTCAATTAAACACAAAGATTGAAAGAAGAGTGTTCAAATACAGCAAAAGTATACATTATGTTAAAGGAAGGAACGAGAATCTTTTGAATTATAATCATTGATAAGTTCTTAGTATATGATTTTTCTATCTTTTTTCTGCTCACAACCCTGTTTCCCGCTCCCAATCCGCATGTGGGACGCAGTCTACAGTCACATGAAAAATTAATTTTTTTAAAATAGTTGTATAAAATAAAATAAACTAAAAATAATCATGAGACAGGTGGCTGCGCTCAGGAACTAAAAAAACATAAGTTCTAATAAACCAAACTCAATCATTAACTTTATATTCTATTCTTCTTTACGTTGTAGTATGGTAGAACTAATGAGCCCTTGCGGAAGCTTTGAAACATTACAGGCAGCAATAAAAGCAGGATGTGACAGTGTATATTTCGGCATTAAACAGTTTAATCTAAGGGTAGGGAGAGCTAAAAATTTTGAGCTTTCTGATTTACCAAAAATTAAGGACCTCTGCGCAAAAAATAAGATTAAATGTTACCTCACAATGAATTCAATAGTTTATGATAATGAGCTTACCCTTATTGACAATATTCTCGACGAGGTTAAAACTCATAAAATCGATGCAGTTATTGCAAGTGATTGGGCAGTTATCCTTAAAGCAAGAAAAAGAGAAATTTCAGTCCATTTAACAACACAGCAGAGCTGCAGTAATTTTGAAGCGTTAATGCTTTTTTCAGCTTATGCTGACAGAATTGTTCTTGCTAGAGAACTTTCTCTTGATCAAATAAAAAATATAATCCAACAAATAAAAAAACATAACCTAAAAAGCCCTTCAGGAAAGTTAATAGAAATAGAAGCATTTTGCCATGGCGCAATGTGTATAAGCATTAGCGGAAGATGTTTCTTGAGCCAGTTTATTCATAACTGCAGCGCCAACAGAGGACAATGTTTGCAGCCTTGCAGACGAGAATATATCATGGCAAACATAAAAGCGAATACAACTCAAAATTCAAACGAGAATACAACAGAGAATACAAACGATGATGATTGCTCGCAAGAATACATAATCAAGGATGCAGAAGAAGGCCACGAGCTGAAATTAGGCAAAGGCTACATACTGAGCCCAAAAGATTTATGCACGTTAGAAATTATAGAACAATTAATCGATGCAAATATTGACGTCTTCAAAATAGAAGGCAGAGGAAGAAATGCTGACTATGTTTATACAGTAACCAAGGCTTACAGGCGAGCAATTGATACTGTTATGGGCATTAAGAAAAATAAAAAGAAGAGTAAAAAAGAAAATTCTGGAAAATATAATAAACTAAAGAAAGAATTAATTGAAGAAGTCAGAAAAGTCTATAATAAAGGTTTTAGCACAGGTTTTTACATGGGTGTTCCATTAAACGAATGGTCAAATGTCTATGGCAACAAAGCAACAGAACAGAAAAGGGTTCTTGGCAAGGTTACTAATTATTTTGCAAAGCAGAAAGTTGCTGAAATTTTAATTGAGGGCAATGAAATATTAAAAAAAGGCAGTATTATTGTTATTACAGGTCCAACTACAGGCTATTGCAGATGTAAAGTTGACAAAATTCTCAATGCTGTCACAAATAAACCAATTAACTCTGCGATTCAAGGTAATAAAATAACCATAAAAGTAACAGAGAAAGTAAGAAAAAATGATATGGTTTATGTGGTAAAACAAGCATCATAATTTTTACATTTTTCACTCTGAACCGCTGATTGTTTAAGAACCATTTTTCTCCTTACTCTAAGGTAAGAAACCTTTTTAAATCTCATGCTGTTACCTGTTTTTATGGTCGATCATTACCGCAAAAAAGAACAGGAAACAGAAGCTAAGGAAAGGTACGACCCGCTAAGATTGTATCTTAAAGAAGTTGGAACAGGCTCAGTTCTTTTAACAAGGGAAGGAGAACAAGAATTAGGTCAGGTGCAGGAAAAAGCTTGGAACCAATTATCCCTGCTATGTTATTTTAATCTTCATGGTTATTTTATGGACGAGTTGGTTAATTTAATGATGTCTTTAACCATTCCTAGTTTCAGGCATAATGATTTTATCTCAACCCCTAATTATAATGAAGAGCCTGCTTTTTTAGAGTATATTGTGCAAAGAAATGGCCAACTGCCAGAAAAAAAAACAAGAAGACAACCAAAACAATCAAAACAATCAAGACAATATAAATCATTACAAGACGATAATCCAACAGAAAGTGATAAATTAAATGAGAATAGTTATACATTACAGAAAGAAGATTATGTCTCATTTTTTTATAAAACAGTTATGGATTTATTTGAATTTGAAGAAGAGTTAAAAGAAGAGTTAAAAGAGCAATCGAGTATTAAATGGAACAACAAAACTAAATTGAAATATCAGGACAGGGTTTTGTCTTATTTGGCAAGCATACACCTTACACCTGCTTATTTTGATAATGTAATTGGAAGAGTTAGTAAAGACATTCTAACTCTGGAAATTAGTGATAATGGCTCAAAGCATAGATTTCCGACTCTTCTTAAAGAAACAATCTCTCCTAAAGTATTAACAACTGAAAAAGGTAAAACTTATTTGGCAAGGGTGATATCTGATGTGAGATATTATAGTAATCAAATCACGGGTTTAAAAAATGCATTTGTCAATGCAAATTTAAGATTAGTAATCTCAATTGCAAAAAAATATAGAAACCGAGGCTTAGAACTATCTGATCTTGTTGGTTTAGGTAATGAAGGATTAATTAAATCTGCTGAGCATTTTGATTACAGAACAGGCAATAAATTCAGCACATATGCAACATGGTGGATAAGACAAGCGATTATAAGGGGCATTGCCGATGAGGGCAAGACTATAAGAATTCCTGTTCATATGACTGAGCAATATAATAAAATTCTCCGCATAAAACAGCATTTAATAGCAAAAGGAATTCCTAAACCAACACCAGAAGAAATTGCTGAAGCATCTGAACTTCCATTGGAACGAGTAAATAAAATATTAAGAATAGAAAGATTAGAGCCAATCAGTTTAAGCATAATTATTGGGAAAGATGAAGATGGGCATTCAACATTAGAGGATTTTATACCTGATAACACAACACCAAGCCCATTATCAGGAGCAGAAAAAACTGATCAAAACATGGCAGTAAGAAAAGGTTTGGCAACATTGACAGCTAGAGAAGAAACAGTCTTAAAAAAAAGGTTTGGCATAGATGAACAAAGAAATTATACTTTAGATGAGGTTGGGAATGATTTTGGTTTAACAAGAGAAAGAATAAGACAAATAGAGGCAAAAGCATTAAGAAAATTAAGACTTCCTTCGCGCGCAGAAGAGTTAAAAATTCATTATGAACCAGAGGTATAGTAAACTGAAGTAGATTTTTTACATACAATAAATCAATTAATCAAAATATTTATATAACACAACTTAGTACTTATTCTGTATGAACACTAACTCATCTGTTAAACAAAACATTAAACAAAATTCTAACCCAAATATTAAACAAAACACTAAACAAAACCTTCAACAAGGCATTAAACAAAACATTAAGCAAGACCCTAAACAAGACCTTAAACAAGACCTTAAACAAGATATTAAACTAGATACCAACCAAGATATTAAACAAAATATCACACAAAAATCAGATAAAGAACATAAAGAGCTAACTAAAGAACATAAAGAAAAGGCTAAAATGCAGCATAAACATAATGAGGATTCTGAAGAACACAATCATTGGGCTGACCAGATAGCATTGGATATAAAAGAGCGTGTAGAAAAAGATAAAAAGTTAAAGGCGGTAGTAGACAAAGTAGGTTATTATCTTGTTTACGACGAGAAAACACCTTCTGGTTCAATCCATGTAGGCTCTGGCAGAGGCTGGATTATTCATGATGCAATTGCCAAAGCAATGCGTAGTATTGGTTTAAATGCCAAATTTGTTCTCAGCAGCGATGATATAGATCCTTATGACAAGCCTAATCAGGAATTAGATAATTCATGGGACAAGTATTTAGGCATGCCGTTTAGAAACATTCCTTCTCCAGTTAAAGGATATGAAAGTTTTGGAGATTATTATTTTATGCAGTGTGTAGAAAAGTTTGAAGAATTGGGTATAAAAGCAGAAATAACAAGCACAGGCATGGATTATGAAAATGGAACTTTTAATAAAGCAATAAAGCTTGTACTCGACAATTATCCTAAAGTTCAGGATGTTTACAGGCAATTGTATGGTGATGATGTTGCCGCTGCTAAAAAAATACCTTTCAATGTTATCTGCGAAAAATGCGGAAGGATTGCTACAACCATGGCAACAGAATGGGATACTGAAACAGAATTATTAACTTATGAATGCAGGGATGATGTTGTCAAATGGGCAAAAGGATGCGGTCATCACGGCAAAATTTCTCCTTACAACGGCAACGGCAAGTTTCCATGGAAGGTAGAATGGCCTGCAAAATGGTTCTCTAAAGGAGTAATTTGCGAGTATGCCGGCAAAGATCATTTCACTAAAGGCGGTTCAAGAACTTTTGGTGTTGAACTAGCAAATAAATTGTTTGATTACACACCACCATATCCTTCAACAAGGCAGTTCACAGGCAATGGCTATGAATTTTTTAATATTGGCGGAAAGAAGATGTCAACTTCTAAAGGCCAGGGTATTGCGTTTGTAGACATAACTAATATCCTGCCAGCGCATATGGTAAGATATCTATTAATAAAATCAAGGCCTAATTCTGTTATAGACTTTGACCCGTCACAGGACAATAACATCATATTTCTTTACGACAGATTTGACAAGACAGAAAGAATTTATTTTGGCGCAGAAGAGGCAGATGAAAAAGAAAAGAAGATGCAGACTAGAATTTATGAGCTTAGCCATGTTGGCGAGCTTCCTAAACAGATGCCTGTACAAATTCCTTTGAAGTTTGCTGCCATAGTTAATCAGACTGTAATGGACAATGATGAACGTGCTTTAGATACATTAAGAATGCTTGGCCATTTACCAAACAACTTGTCAGGCGCAGAATTACACTCTGTTCTTCAGAGAATGCATGATGCCAGACAATGGATAAATAATTTTGCAAGCGATGAATACAAGTTTAAACTCAATGAAACCATCAATCCTGAAGAGTTAAAGCTTGATCATAGAATCAAAAAAGCGTTAGATATTGTCGTCAAAAAACTGCACCAAAAATCATGGACAGACAAAGAACTGCATGATGAATTTTATAATATTTGTAAAAGTTTGGAACTAGAACCAAAAGAATTTTTTAAAGGCGCTTATAAACTATTAATTGGCAAAGAGAGAGGTCCATTACTGGCTAAGTTTATTCTGACTATTGGTTTGGATAAATTTAAAGGATTGGTTGAACAGCTATAAACTTACTCAATCTTCTTCTATCTTTTTCTGTATCGGCAGTGTAAATATAAAACTGCTTCCTTTTCCTACCTCGCTCTCGACAAAAATCTTCCCTTTATGCGCATCAATGATATGTTTCGAGATGGGCAGCCCTAAACCTGTGCCTCCATGCTCTCTTGTCATTGAGCTGTCAACTTGAAAGAACTTATCAAATATCTTTGGTACAATTTCTTTTTTTATTCCTATGCCTGTGTCTTTTATTGTTACTTTTATTTCATTTTCTATATTTTCAATATTCACATAAATGCTGCCTTTCTTTGGTGTAAATTTGATTGCATTGCCGATAAGGTTGAAAAACACCTGTTTTATCAGATCTTGGCTGGCAGCAATATTAAATATCTTCCCTGTTGGGGTGAAATGTATCTTAATATCCTTGTCGTCAGCCAATGTAGTTAATGTTTCAATCACTTTTTGAGCAACCTCTTCAATATTTATCTTTTCTTTTTTGAATTTAACCTTTCCTTTCTCCAGCTTAGCAAGATCCAATATCTCATTAATCAGTCTTGTCAGCCTGTCAGTTTCTTCAAGAATAATCTTTAAACATTGAACCTGTTTCTCTGGAACTTCACCTAACCTTCCTTCCAGCAGTAATTTGCTGTATCCTTTTATGCTTGTCAATGGCGTCCTTAATTCATGGCTTACATTGCTGACAAAATCAGACTTGAGCTGTGCCATTCTTTCAAGCTCTTTATTTTTCTCGACGAGCTCTTTAGTTGCCATGTAAACTTCGTTTTTCAGGGTTTCATTAAACAGGCTGATTTCATGATACAGCTTTGCATTTTCAATTGCAATAGCTATTTGGTTGGTCAATATTTCTAATGGCTTCTCAAACCTTCTGAAATTATCATAATTACTGCTTTCAAAATTAAGGACACCAATAACTTTTCCTGCCTTAATCAGTGGTATTGCCGCCTCAGAAACAGTTTTCTTGTTTATCTCTACATATCGCTTGTCATCTTTTACATTTGCAATAATCAAAGGCTTTCCGTTTCTTGCAACCCAGCCGGATATTCCTTCATCTTTCTTGATTCTAATAATGCTTGCCTTTTCTTTTGCATATCCTTTTGTTAATTTAATCTCGAGAAAATCATCCTTTAAGAGCAATAAAATGCCGGAATCTGCTTTAGTTAATTCAATTGTTTTTTCAAATGTTATTTTAAGTAAATTGTCCAGGTTAAGCTGTGCATTTATGCTTTGGCTTGTTTCTAATATATTTGAAAGAACATCCATTTCTTTGTTAAGGTTGTCGTATAATTCGCAGTTCCTTATACTTAATGCAGCCTGGTTTGCAAGGCCTTTAAGCAGGTCTATCTCATCCTTTGAATATTTTTTTGTCTTCTTTGTATAAATATTGATTGTTCCTATCGCTTCATCTTGTGTAATCAATGGTATACTTAACATACTTCTTAACTGCTCTTTTTTCGCAAATAGTTTATTGGCATATAATGGCTCTTTTATTACATTCTCAATAAAGATTGTCTGGTTTGTTTTTATTGCTAAGCCACAAACACTTTGGTTAACTGAAACTCTTCCTTTTTTAAAATATTCATGCGAGTGGCTGTATATTGATTTGGGAATAAAATATTCTTTGGTCGCATCAAGAAAGTTAATAGTGCACATATCACATCCTATAATTTTAACAATCTTTATAATTACCAGATTTAGAATCTTCTCCAAATCAAATATCTTGCTTAAAGACATTGATACATCATACATTGCAGTAAGCTTCTTTAATTTTTTTCTGTCTTCCTGATGAAGTATTGCATTTTCAATTGCAATTGCAATTTGATTGGCAATAGGTATAAGTGTATTTAATTCATCGATATGCAGCGGTTTTTTGCTTTGTTTGTTGTCGAGACTTACCATTCCAAGAACCTTATCCCCGCTTAATAATGGAATGCTAGCTGTCTCTAAAACATCCTCTTTTTTTAACAGCTTATAAAATGTTGTTGTTTGTTTGTTTTTTGTTATAATTGGTTCCTTTTTAGTAAAACAGTGATAAACCTTTTCGTGTTTTTCTTCAATTCTTAATTTTATATCTGCCATATCTGAATCATCTATATCAGACGCTTTTTTTCCAATAAGAATCTTTTCATCCTCGTCATAAGTATATATTCTTACCCTGTCATAACCTTCATTTCTAAATGCCTTAATAGTAATTTGAAATATTTCTTCCATGTCATCAGTATTTTGCAGAGCTTTGCTTATGCTGTACAAATTTTTGAAGATTGCATTCTGTTCTTCTAGTTTATTCTCTGTTTCGTACAATGCGGTAACATCATATACAGAAATCAGCATCTCCTTTGTTTTTGCTAAGAAAATAATGCTCAGCTCAATAAATTTCTTCTCACCATTTCTTGTCTCAAAATATATTTTTTTTAGCCTTACTACCTTTTGTCTGCTCTCTTTTTTATCCTTGTTTTCTATTGCTTTGTTAATAGCATTATTGACTGCGTCTCCAAATACATCTTTTACATCTTGTTTTTCTTTCAGCTCCTCTTTTGAAATCTCGACGATTTCTGTAAACTTCTCATTTATTGTTTTTATTAATCCTTTTTCATCACATATAATAATCCCTTTTGAAGACGTGTCAAATAATACATTGTATCTTTCAATAGTTTCCTCTAATTTATGTATGGTCCAAATATTTGTTGTGTAGCTGTTTAATAAATCAGTTATGCTTTTCAGAAAGTCTATATGTCCTTTGTTGTATACCTCTTCTTCATAACTTGTAAAATTAATAGTCCCTATAATTTTATCATTGTATAAAATAGGGCAGATTAATAATTCTTTTATTTGCTTATCTGCTCTTTTTTTGTTAATATGTGTATCTGATATACTTTCATTAAATGGGATTATGAATGGTTTTTTCTCTGTCAATATATGATTAATTATTTCATGTGATGAAAATATAGAATTAACCTGCTTGAATGTTTCGTTATTCTCTTCTCTTGATTCTTTTTTATAAGTAATATTATATTCTGTTATAGGTTCTTTTTTTTTGCTATTACTGTGTATATCACTTTGCACATTGTAAAGAGAACCTATTCTTTTATCTTCATCAACTGTTGAAAAAGATAAATGATCATTGGGTATAATACTATTAATGTGTTTTGCCAATTCTAATAATTGCTGTTTATGGCCTTTTTCATGGTTCATTATATCTATAATTTCATTAATTGACATTAAACAGCAAGTATTTAATTTATATTCCATATTCCCACCATTTGTATTAATAGCAAAACAAGTTCAAATCTCTATTGTTGTAATCTGCTATTTTCTCTATATTTTCGCCTCTTCAATTTTTTCTTCAATTCTCTTTATTTCTTCAGTCAATTTTCATTTCACCTTAGTTCTATAGCAGATTTTATTCTCCTCTCAAACTCTTCGGGCTCAAATGGTTTTTTTATGTAATCAATTGCGCCGCAGCTTAATCCTTTACTGACATCATTTTTCATCACTTTTGCGCTGAGGAAGATTATTTTAATTTGGTTAGTTCTTTTATCTTTCTTTAATGTTTCACAAACCTGAAATCCGTTTATCTTAGGCATCATTACATCCAGTATGATTAAATCAGGTTTTAAGTTCTCTGCCAGCTTAATTGCTTCCTCGCCGTCATTTACTACAACTAATTCATATTTATCGCCCAATATCAGTCTGATAAGATTCACTATATTTTCTTCATCCTCTGCAATAAGAATCTTAAGGGTCTTAACCATTTTTTGCCTCCCTCTTAAAGCTTATTATCCCTTTGATTATTAATATAATTATAATTATTATACTTACTATTTTTATTATCATCATTAATCTTATTATTATTGAACTTCAATGGCAGCGTAAAACTAATAGTTGTCCCATAACCAAATTCACTTTGTATATTTATTGTGCCGTTATGCAGTTCTATGATTTTTTTGACGATAGATAACCCTAATCCAGAGCCGCCCTGCTGCCTTATCATAGGATCTTCTGCCTGATAAAATTTTTCAAATACTTTATTTAAATCATCTTTTTTTATTCCTATTCCCTTATCAATCACATCGAATTGAATGTTCTTATTTCTTTTTTTTGCTGTAATCCTTATACTGCTGCCTTCTTTACTGTATTTCACCGCATTGCATATTAAATTGGTAAACACATCTGTTATCCTGTTTTTGTCGATTTCTATTTCAGGCAGATTTTGCAGGTTTTTCTGTACAGAAATATTCTTTTTCTTTGCAGTTTCAAGCGCAGGAGAATTATCTATGCATTCGCCAATCTTTGTTTTTTGAATATTAAGCTTATAACCTTCCTCTAATTTAGATATGTCCAACAGCTGGTCTATTATTGCCATTAACCTGTCAGATTCTTGGTTTATTACTTTGATTGCATTTGACTGCTGATAATTAATATTGCCAAGCTTCTCAAGATTAAGCAGTGATGCGTAGCCTTTTATGCTTGTCAATGGGGTTCTTAATTCATGGCTTACTGTGCTGATAAACTCTGACTTCATATTGTCCGTTCTTTTTGTGTTTGTTATATCTCTTAACACACATACAGACCCGCAAAACTTATCTTTCTCGTCTGTTAATGGAGAAATTGTAGCGCCAACGATTTTGTCAAGATGTTTTATCTTAAACTCAATATTTTTGTATACTTTGCTTATTTTCCCATCAACACTTTCATCAATTTCACAAATCTTTTTCGGATCAAGATAAATATTATTAATTCCATACTTGTTTAGCTGCAGTATGTGCCGGCCTAATGCCTTTTTCTGTTCAATGTTAAATATATTCTCTGCTGCTTTGTTGAACACGCTTATCTTGTGTTCTTTGTTTGTGACAATTACCCCTTCAGCCATAGATTCTATAATCAGTTCTGACTTGGTCTTTTCTTTTGTTGCAATGCCTTTTGCTTTTTTTTCTTCTTTTTCTCCTTCTTTTAGCTTATCAACCATTTGATTGAATGAAGTAACCAATCTTCCAAATTCGTCGTTGCTGGTTTTTTCTATTTGAGGAAACTCGCCTTTTGCAACAAGCTGCGTTCCAATAATCACTTTATCCAATGGTCTTATCATTATTTGTATCAGTGCTAACCCAACCAATGCCAAACTCACAATAATTCCTAATCCTACAATAATTAGATTTTCTAATCCTATATTGTTGTTGATACTGTTGATATTTTTTAGGTTATTATTATTATCATTTGTATTTTCTTGCGAAGTTTCCAATACAATATTGCCGGTGGCATTAAATTGTGTTATATTAAAAAAATAAAGAAGATAAACCCCAAAAAGAAATACTGCCATAGCTACTAAAAACATAATCATTGCCAGCAGTTTATTTTTTACTGAAAGTGCCATATACTTTAAACTCAACTGTTTTTAATCTAAAAAATTATGATACTTTTATCTCTTTTAGCACATCTGTTGCATGAATATTTCTTTGCAGTATCTCTTTATTGCTGAGCTTGTTAACATCCAGCTTTAAGCTTTGAGACTGCTCATCGATGTACGGCAGTATTTTCCTGAATTCTTTAGATATTTCGTCGTCAAGCCCTTTAATATCTCCGATAACAACAAAACTGTTTGAAATTGTATGCCCTAAAAAACACTCTTTTTCCAAGATATTATTATTAAGCAGTCTTGTAAACAAAACAAGCAGCTCATTTACTTTCTTATGCCCTTTCTTTTCTGCAAATTTGTCAAGACCAGTTAAGTTAAAGCTGTATACATGAAAATCCTTGTTCTCAAACATAAAATTATGCAGCTGCTCCTCGATATTTTTTTTTGTTGGAAGTTTTGTTACAGGATGTTTGGAGTCATTAGTTGCAGGATGTTTTAGGCTTAAGCTTATCCTCGCTTCTAATTCCAGCGGATCAAATGGTTTGGTGATGTAATCATCTGCGCCATGCTCTATACCATTAATCTTATCTTTTATTTCGCCTTTTGCACTTAAAATAATCACGTGAATATTTGACGTCAATGGGTTTTGTTTTAAAATTTTACAGACCTGAAAGCCAGTCATTCCTGGCATCATTAAATCTAAAACAACTAAATCAATCTTGTTGCTTCTTATTATTTCCAATGCTTCATTTCCTGAATATGCCTCAAATACCTTGAATTTGTCGGGGTTTAGGCTTAGCTTGATAAGATTAACTACATGAGGTTCATCGTCGACTATTAATATGCTGGGAATTTTTTCTTCCTCTGCAAGTTTCCACAGTTTTGCCTGTGCCATCTCCTGGTTTGTGACAATGCCCTGTGCCTGAAGAACCTCCAGATATTTTGAGATAGTTAACCTGTTATGCCCTATCTGTTTGGAAATCTCAGTAGATGGCTCTCCAATAGTTGTTGTTTTCAGGAATTCAATTATTTTATCTTTTATTTCATCATTATTGTTTTTTATGGTAATCACCTGTTTAATTGAATGTTTAATGTTAGACGTAAAATATCGTTGGAGATAACGTAAAACATATGTAAAATTTTATATGTCGAACAATCCCTTTTTTTGTTTATTGTGCCATGTTTAGGTTTAGCTTGATTCTTTTAATAAGCTCCATCGGATCAAATGGTTTTGTCATGTAATCATCTGCACCTACATCAATTGCATGCAGTTTGTCATTCATCTGGCTCTTAGCGCTTAATATTAAAATAGGTATATTCTGTGTTTTAGGGTTTTCTCTTAATGCTTTGCATAGTTCATACCCATTTACACCAGGCATCATCAAGTCTAAAACAACAATATCCGGTGTTGTCTTATTAATGTGCATCAATGCTTCTCTCGCAGAATAAGCGCCAATCACACTATACTTGTCTTTGTTTAAGCTAAGCTTAATCAAATTCACAATATGCGGCTCATCATCAACAATGAGCACGTTCTTTAGTTGCTCTTCCATACATATCCCTCCTTTAAAATAGAATAATGTTCATAGTATTTCCATTGTGAAAGGAAAGGAACAACACAATGCTAAACACTATTGATTATCATGTGTGTTTAACACATATATAAGTCTTATGCTTATAATTTATATAAAATAGGTCTTTTATTGTTTAGTACCCACTAACCTTAATGGTAAATCCGCTCTCAACCAGTTTGTGGGACGCAGTCCACAGTCTCATGAAGAATAAATTCATAGTATCTTTTAATTTTATACGTTTATAATATACTAAAAGTGCAAAATAATCGAACATTATTTTGCACTTTTGTATATACAAAAGTGATTAATTTGTTCGGAAATTAATCACTTTTAGTATATAATCAATATAAAACAACACTCTAAAACAATACTCAAAACTTCTTAATAACAACCTTGCCTTTGCTGGCAGAAATAGTTACTTCTTGGTTCTCGTCAAAATCACTAATCTCTGTAATAATTTCAGGCAGAACTATCTTTTTTCCTCTCAAAGATAAGTTGGCTATAATTTCTTTATCATTATGCTTTTCTCTGTCAATCCCGCACTCATTCAATATTTCAGATGTTTTAACCTTTCCTTCCATATAATTTTTGAATTCAGATGCTTTCTCAAACAAAAACTTTGCAATCTTGTCAGCAATATTAATTTTTGTTGATTTAGTAATCCCTTGCAGCCCTGGGCTTAAATTAACTTCTATAACCAAAGGCCCTAAACCGCTTTCCAGAATATCTACACCGCAAATATCACACCCAAGTGCTTTCGCTGTTTTTATCGCAATCTTTTTTGTTTGGCTGTCTAATTCAATTGCTTCTCCTGTGCCGCCAGCATGGATATTTGACCTTTTTTCTTCTTTCGCTGCCTTTCTTTTCATTGATGCAACAACTTTATTGCCGACAACAAATGCACGTATATCTGTTCCCTCTGTTTCAATATATTCTTGGATAATAAACGGCTGGTTAAGGGTTGTTAATGCATCAAGGATTGAGTTTGCACCAGCATAACTGTCAGCATACATCACGCCCTTGCCATGTGAACCTTCTGGGAATTTCATAATAATAGGGTAAGTAATACTTTCTAAAAGATTTTTAGCAGATATTGTTGTTGATGTAAGATAAGTTTTTGGCATAGGAATTCCAGCTTCCTGCAGTTTTAATTGTGTCAGAAGCTTGTTATGGCCTAAAGTAAATGTTTCTGCTTTTAATGGAAGATAACATTTATGAGAATATGCAGTTGTTAAAACCCTTAATATTTGCGCATACCTAAACGAGCCTTTTGCGTAAATACAGTCATATTCACCTAACTGTTTGCTGTTGTAAAGAATTTCAATATTTTTTTTTCCTAACTTTACCTCTAATCCCCTTATATCAATAGCATCAACAACCTTAAAATAGGTTTTCATAGCTTCAATTGTCCATTGCGAACTTACACTTCCTAAACTTATAACTGCGGCTTTCATTTTTGTTTATTCACGATTTATTCTTTGTTTTATTGTTATATACTAAAAGCAATTAATTACAAACTGGGTGTCGCAGCAAGCTGCGGGGCATAATACCCAGTTTGTAATTAATTGCTTTTGTATATACAAAAGCACAAAATAATGTTTGATTATTTTGTGCTTTTAGTATAATTATATCTTTTTTTTATATTTGTTTAGTTCCTACCTGATTGGACACGTTCACGAAAAAAGGTAAGATGGTGATATGGTTTGATGGTCTGAAGGTACGACAAAATGACGCGATAATGTCTTGCTGGAAATCTGAGCAGATGCCCATGATTTAAAGCGTCTGGTGGTTTGGAATTGCTTAACTTAATGACATTGACTGCGTCCCACAAACGTGTTTTATATGCTAAAAAGATAATATCAGATAAACAAATACTCCTTTTCCTAATTTAATATCTTACTCGGATCAATCAAAAACTCACCTTCTTTTAAAACATCCTGTCCAATCAGCATGGAATATTTCATTTTTGATCTGTTGGCAATCGTGAAATGAACCTTTAATTGTTTTCCAGCGATAATAATTTCGCCTTCAACAATCGGTCTTAATGTCGAGCCTTGCGCGCTCTTAATCATTCTTGATGTCAATACAGGCCCTAATTTCAAGCCTGCTGCAAGTTTGACATCAATAGAACTCCTTGTTGCACCTGTGTCTATTTTAGCGATAACTTCTTTGTTTGGCGTATTGTTGCCCATTAATGTTACTTTTTCATATAATCCAATATATGTTTTGTTTTTAGCTTTTTCAGATTGTTCCATTGGCAGTACTATCATTGTGTGGTTTATAAATATTTTGAAGAAAAGTTGTCGACGTTAGCTCGTCAAAAAAAAACATTTATATATTACTTCATTCAGAAATAAGTAAATTATATCAAATCACTTTAATAATCGGAACATTAGGACTAACAGAAAGTGATTTGATTATTAGGAAATATAGTAAGTGACCTAAATTTTTATACAAATCGTGTCACTTACTATATTTATCGGACATAACTATTTGTATAAGTATTTATGTCCGACATTATAACTTTATATTAATTTCAGTTTATCCGAAAATTAAAGTTATTTCCTATAGATAATTTTAAACAATTTAAAACAAAAAAGGTGATTAATTTGGAAAAAGACGTGAAAAAGTATTCTTTGTATTTAATTGCGATTGTTGCAATCGTGGCAGTTGTTGGTATTGTTGTGATGACGACTAATTATGGTGGGTTTAGCGGGACAACAGAAGAAGATGTTCTAACAAGTGATGAAGGAGAAACAAGCGAAAGTGTTGGATTGGCTGGACAGGCGTTTAGAGGAGCGTATTCTAAACTAGGATGTAATGATCCTGATGGTTCTTTTAGTCCTGTAAGTGAACAATATAAAAAAGCATCAACAGTTACATATAAATCACAGTCTCAAACAGATTATTGCGCTAGTATATTAAATCTTATCGAATATAAATGTACCACAGCTATTGGTGGCAAAATGAAGATTACATCGACTAAATTCGCATGCAATAAAATAATGGGTAATTATCATTGTGAAAATGGTGCATGCGTTCCACCAAACCCAGTTACATGCGAACCAGGTCCAACAGGGAATGGCAAATGTGTGAATGAATATAATTATATCGAATACAGAAAAGAATATCAAAATGCAGATTGCACAACTTATTTGAATAACAATGATCAAAAATATTGTGGATGGAATGATAATTCCCTCTGTAAAGACAATGTTGGATGCTGTAATAATGAAATTGTTAAATCAGAATGTCAAGGTAATGTTTTATACAATCAGACAAAAAATAGTTGTACTGGTGAGTTAAAGGATAATTATATAGATTGTACAACTACAAAAGATTGGTACACAAAAGAACCTTACGTTTGTTCAGATTCAAGTTCAGGTTCAGCAAAATGTACTATTAATTGTAATGAGGGTGATATAATGTACGCATGCACAAATTATTATTCAAGTGAGATTTATCAATATGCTAAGTATATTTGTAAAATTAATGATAAATGGGTTGGTTATGATAAGATGGGTTATCCTCTCTCTTATGAACCAACCTGTCCATCAGGCGCAACCTGCTACGATTCAGACGGTAAATGTCAAACGATTCCATCAGATTGTACACCACAAAAAGTTATAAAATGCAAGACAGGTAGTTATGTTATAAATCAAACAATTAATCCTTGTACAAATGAAGTGGTTAATGATTATTCACAAGATTGTACATCAGGTGGCAGTTTACCAAATGGAAAGTGTGGTATAATCTATAATAATCTTAATGTAGATGGTTGTAAATACACTTAGTTTTTTTATTTTTTAACTTTTTTGATTATTTTTTGTTTGAGAAGTTTAAACTATGCAGACTATTTTCTCTTTTTAATATTAATTCAGCACTTGTTAACAA
Source organism: Candidatus Woesearchaeota archaeon (assembly GCA_018303325.1). Lineage (GTDB taxonomy): Archaea > Nanobdellota > Nanobdellia > Woesearchaeales > DSVV01 > JACQSP01. The sequence continues at coordinate 54,753 of JAGVYH010000002.1, read as the reverse complement.
CATTACTTGCTACATTGTACAACTTTTCAAAATATCTTTCCCAAGTATGCTCTTTTAAGTTGGGTTTTGGATAAATTTTTGAATTTAATGCTTTCTCTATTGCTTTTGTGAATTCTTCAACATTAGGCTCAGCAACATAAACATTAGGATGTGTTAACACTGGCTCTTCTGCTTCACTGCTCCAGATAACTTTCTTGCCTAATGCTAATGCTTCATATGTTGGGATTCCAGATGTTGTCCAGCTTGGAAATGCAAAAATATCGCATCCTGCCAAATAATCAAAATATTCATTATCTGGAACAAAACCAAGCATGATTACTCTGTTTTTATACGCTTTATACTTTTCATCATTGATTATTTGGTCTAACCTTTCTTTATCAGGACCCTTGCCGCCAATCATTAAAACAATATTTTTGTATTTTGGGCAAAGATTAAAGAACGATTTAATTAATACATCAATCCTTTTTCTATGATCTAAGCGCCCAATATTAAGTATGATTGTTTTATTTTTCAAGCTGTGTCTTTTTCGTATATCTAATTTTGGTTTGTAATATAATAACTGCTTGTCTATACATCCTCTTATAATAATTGCATTCTTATTATACAGCTTTTTCACTTCCCATTGAATTTGTTTTGTCAATACAACTATTGCTTTTGCTTTTCTGACTGCAAGATACTCAAGAAATGCAACAATATTAAAAAATAGGTTTTTGAAAAATGGCAAAGGTGATTTTTTTTGAACAAACTCTTTATGTCCAATAACAGAATTCCTAATTTTGTTAAAAACACTTTTGTGAATCAATGCATATTTTAAATTCTCATTTTCCAGCCAAAATAATGAGCCGTGAACATAACTAATATAATTATATCTTGTAAATTTTGTTGAGAGGTAAAGATATAAACAGTCCAAACTGCTTTGGCCGATTATTAAATCAGGATTAATTTTTTTTATTAAATCTCTTAATCTAATTATTCTTTTGAAGTAATTTGTTGTATCAAAATTAATAAATTTAATCTTGTCTTTATACTTTTCAACAACTTTCTCATTAAGCAAAAAGGTGATTATTACTAACTTAACCTTCTTTTGCTGAAAATATGCAGCTGCCTCTAACAGAACCCTCTCTGCTCCGCCAAACCCTGTAATTCCATTTGTAAAAAAAATAACTTTTTTCATAATTCTATTTTTCGTAATCTCTTTGTAATATCTTTTTTATCTTTGTTCGTCTTCTAAATTTTTATTAGTTCATTGCATCATATATTCAAAAATAAAAAAGAGTGAATTTTGCTTTATAAAGTTTTATTACATATTATTCATAAAGTTTAAAAAGAGTAACGAGCTATTTCATCGCTATTATCTTTGTGTAGATTATTAGATTATTATTTACTTACTTTTATTAAAATGAGGGGTTTATAGATATGGCTAAAAAAGCATTAATCACAGGCATCACAGGACAGGACGGAGCATATCTTGCAGACTTTCTTCTCAGGAAAGGCTACAAAGTTTATGGTACATACAGAAGAAGTTCAACACCGAATTTTTGGAGGCTTCAGTATCTTAATCTTCTAAATAAAATAACACTTGTTCCTGCTGATATGGCAGACATGGCTTCTTTGCTTGAAGCTGTTACCATTTCAGAGCCTGATGAAATATATAATCTTGCTGCGCAAAGTTATGTAGGTGCCAGTTTTGACCAGCCTTTGTTGACAACAGAGATAGATGGCAGCGGCGCAACAAGGCTTTTGGAAATAATAAGGCATCTTAAAAAAGATATAAAGTTATATCAAGCATCAACAAGCGAGTTGTACGGAACAATACAAGAAACACCCCAAACAGAAAAAACACAATTTAAGCCAAACTCACCTTATGCAACAGCAAAGTTACTTGCATTTCATAATACAAGAATTTACAGAGAGGCATACAACCTTTTTGCTTCAAACGGAATTTTGTTTAATCATGAATCGCCGTTAAGAGGACTTGAGTTTGTAACAAGAAAAATAACAAATGGCGTTGCAAGAATTAAACATAATCTGCAAAAAGAGCTTGTTCTTGGCAATTTAGAGGCAAAACGGGACTGGGGTTTTGCTCCTGAATATGTTGAAGCCATGTGGATGATTCTTCAGCATGACAAGCCAGATGATTTTGTTTGCGCAACAGGAGAAACTCATTCAGTCAAAGAGTTTGCTGAAGAGGCATTTTCTCTTGCAAACTTAAATTATAAAGATTTTGTTAAGACAGATAAATTATTTATGAGGCCAAAAGACGTTGATTTATTAAGAGGAGATGCAAGAAAGATAAAAGAACAGATAGGATGGGAACCAAAAGTTAAGTTTAAAGAATTAGTTAAAATTATGATTAAAGCAGATATGGAAAGATGGGATAAGTTTTCAAAAGGCGAGCTGTTCCCATGGGATGCGCCGAATTATCCTAATGAAATTTCTGTGCTTAAAAGACATATAAAAAAAATAAGATTATAGCTTGTATTATTAATCAAATTGTCTTATCAATAAAGTAATAGACTAATAATTGGCTAGTTAAAATTAATGAAATTCAATAATAAAAATGGAGCAGTTTATACCAATTGCTAAACCTAATTTAAAGGGTAATGAATTGAAATATTTGACAGAATGCATTACATCTGGCTGGATTTCATCATCAGGCAAATTTATTGAGCTTTTTGAAAAAAAATTTGCAGATTTTTGTGGTGTGAAACACAGCGTTTCTTGCAGTAATGGAACTGTTGCCTTGCATCTTGCACTTTTAGCATTAGGAATTGGTAAAGGTGATGAAGTTATTGTTCCTAATCTTACTTTTGCAGCAACAGCCAATGTGGTTATTTATACTGGTGCCAAGCCTGTTCTTGTAGATGTCCAAGAAGATACATGGTGCATTGATTCAGAAGAAATAAAGAAAAAAATTACTAAAAGAACAAAGGCAATAATCCCTGTACATTTATATGGAATGCCTTGTGACATGGATTCAATCATGAAAATTGCCAAAGAAAATAACTTAGTTGTCATTGAAGATTGTGCTGAAGCACATGGCGCAGAGTACAAAGGCAAAAAAGTAGGCTCAATAGGTGATATTGGTTGTTTTTCTTTTTATGGGAATAAGATTATCACGACAGGAGAAGGTGGTATGTGTGTCACAAACGATAAACAATTAGCTGAAAAAATGCGATTATTAAAAGATCATGGTATGAGTAAAGAAAAAAGATATTGGCATGATGTAATTGGTTACAATTATCGTATGACCAATCTTCAGGCAGCAGTCGGTTTGGCTCAATTAGAACGAATAAATGAATTCATTGAAAAAAGAAGAGCTATTGCTGAAACCTATAATCGTTTATTAAAATCTGTCAAAGACATTACTTTGCCGCCTAACAAACCATGGGCAAAGAAAGTAGATTGGTTATATTCAATTTTGATAAATGACAAGTTTTCAGTCAATAGGGATAACTTGATAGATATACTAAAAGAAAAAGGCATTGATACAAGAAGATTTTTTTATCCATTGAATGAAATGTCCCCTTATAAAGATAACTCCTCTTTTCCAATATCTAAAAAACTTTCAGAGCAGGGGATTAATTTGCCGACGTATATTGAGTTGAAAGAAAAAGAAATAGAAATAATAACTAATTGCCTCTCTATTATTAATGTATACTAAAAGCGCAAAATAATCGACATTGTTTTGTGATGTTAGTATACAATCAATTAATCATTAAATATAATCAAATAAATAACCATATTTAACAAAATTAATTGAACAATCTGAATAAACATGAATAATAATAACCGGTCTAATATAATGAAGCTTAATGCGGGTTGTGGAAATGATATAAAAGAAGGATGGATTAATTTAGATTTTAATTTTCATGAAGGTGTAGATGTAATTCATAATTTAAATGAGGTGCCTTACCCTTTTCAAGATAACACTTTTGATTGCATTGTAATGAATATGGTGTTTGAAGAACTTGACAAATGGGAAGAAATAATTTTGGAATTATATCGAATTTCTAAGCCTAATGCTGTGTGGAGTATAATTGTGCCTTATTATCATTGCAGAACAGCATTTAACCCATACCACAAAATGTTTTTTCATTTAGATACATTTAGTGTTTTTTCAGATGTGAATAGAGTTCATACATCACGAATGAAACCAATTCTTTATAAAATAACAAAGCGTGAACTAGTGCCAAATAATTTAATTGCTCAATTAATACCAAAAAAGTACAGGAACTATATTGGGATGATATTTGGCGAAATGTATAAACAAATAATTTTTGAGATGAAAATTATTAAGAATAAATAATTTCAATAAGAAATAATGTAGAAGTTAAATAATTATAATCTTATTTAAAGCAGAGGTTGTATGATATTCACTTATCTTCTTAGAAAATATATCCGACAAATCACTATAAATCCTTACCCAACTATTGGTTTGGATGAAATAAAAATAGCCATAATTGGATTATTCAAAGAAGAAAAAAAAGATTATTGTAATCTATTTGAGAATAGATTTTCAAACTATCTTGGTGTTAAGTATTCTTTAAGCTTTGGAAAAGGCAGAATAGGATTATATGCCATTTTAACAAGTTTAGGAATAAAACAAGGTGATGAAGTTTTAGTTCCAGGTTATACTTGTGTTGTGGTTCCAAATGCAATAATTTATACAGGTGCTAAGCCAGTTTATTATGATGTTGGTATCAACACGTTTAATCCGCTTGTTTCAGATATGAAAAAGAAAATAACTTTTAAGACTAAAGCAATAATTATTCATCATTTGTTTGGGCAGCCAGCAGAAATTGATGAAATTAAAAAAGTATCAGACCTATATCATATCCCTGTAATTGAAGATTGTGCACAAGCGTTAGGTGCAGAATACAAAGGCAAAAAGGTAGGCACTTTTTTTGATTTTGGGTTTTTCTCTTTTGATTATACTAAAAATATTACAACTGGCCAAGGAGGCATAGTTGTAGTAAAAGACAAAAAAAACTTTGAAAAGATGAAAGCAATACAACAATGCTGTAAAAAACCATCTAACTTATTTGTTTTTTGGCATTTATTAAACATAATCAGGTATCGCCTGTTTCTTAATCAAAGCGTTTATTTTTTTGGTTTACCTCTTATATATTTAATAGATCTTGTATGTAAAATGATAGGATTATTTAACACAACTATCACAAAAGATGAATTAAATGCTGAAAAACCAAACTGTTTTATGATAAAAATGCATAATATATTTGCTAAAATTGGGCTTGAACAGTTAAAAAAGATTGATTTGTTTAATAAAGTTAGGATAAATAATGCGATGAGATTAGATGAAGAATTGAAAAAGTTGAATATTGAAACACCGCACATTATAAAAAATGTTAAACATATTTATTTAAGATATGCTTTGTGTTTTAAAGAAAGGCAGAAACTAATAAATTTATTTAGAAGAAATCAGGTTGATGTTGGTTGCTGGTTTGACTCGCCAATTTATCCTCTTAAAGAAAATATGAGTCTCTATGGATATGATAAAGGTAATTGCCCAAATGCAGATAAAATAAGTAAAGAAATGATTAATCTGCCAACACACTCAGATATGAATTATCATGATATCAAAAGAATTATAAATATACTTAAATTTCACAAAAAAATTGTTGGTATTTAAGAGTGTTTCAAATGAAAAAAATATTATTAATACATCTACCGCAGATATATAATGGTAAACGAAGATATGCAGCTTGGTTGCCTTTGGGATTAGCATATATCGCATCCCATCTTATTAAAGATGGTTATCAAGTAGATATACTGGATATAGATGTTATGATGTATACTGACGAAGAAGTTTTATCAATTATACAAAAAAAGAATTTTGATTGTGTTGGAATTTCTGCTATGTCTCCAGAATTTAAATATGTAAAGTGGATTAGTACGCATATTAAATCAAAAGCAAATTCCCCTTTGATTATTCTGGGTGGTGCATTGGCCATGCATAGCAGCGAAATTGTGTTAAAAAATACAAAAGTAGATATTTGTGTTATGGGGGAGGGAGAAATCATCCTGCCTAATATTCTTAAAACAATAGAAAAGAGTAATGCTGATAACTATTTTGAACAACTAAAAACCGTAAAGGGCATTACTTTTATGAAGAATGGGATATATATCCGAACCACTAATGAAACTCAACTCAAGGACATAGATTCAATTGAATTGCCTGCATGGAATTTATTTTCAATCGAATCATATTTAAAGACCCCTTTTTTCTTTGAGCCAGAATATCCAAACAGTATGAATGTAATAACTGCAAGAGGCTGTCCATGGAATTGTTATTTCTGCTCAAAAACTTTTAATGGTGTAAGATTAAGATCAATAGACAAGATAATCGAAGAAATTAGTATACTAAGAAAAAAGTACAATGTCACACAGATACAATTTGCAGAAGAATTGGTAATGATTAGTGAAAGCCGAATGTTAGAGTTATGTGGCAAAATTAAACCATTAAATATATCTTGGATGTGCCAAGGCAGAGTTAATTGTATAACTCCTTCTTTGTTAAAGAAAATGAAAGAGGCGGGTTGTGTTTATGTAGGATATGGGATTGAATCAGGAAGCCAAAGAATATTAGATAATATGAACAAAAAGAGCACAGTTGAATTAAATAAATATGCTATACAAGAGACATTAAATGCAGGAATGAAGCCAATAGTGCAAATGATGTTTGGATACCCTGGTGAGGATGAAAACTCAATAAAAGAAACAAGAGAATTTTGTAAAAGCCTTCATGTTGAACCAACGTCAGGATTTGCTGTAACTACTCCTTTACCAGGAACAAAGCTTTATGAATGGGCAAAAGAGCAAGGATTAATAAGCGATGAATTAAATTATTTAATGGGGTTAGAAGGTGTTAATGATTTATACCTTAATTGTACTGATTTTAATAATGAGGAATTTATCAAAAAATTAAGGCGGCTTGAAAATGATATAAGAAATGATATAAATAAATATAGATTGTTGCATCCGAGAAGAATGATGGAAGATATCAAAACAAAATTCAAAATGGTTTATTATGCTACAAAAAAACACGGTCTTAAAAAAACAATGAAAAAAGCAGTTCAAATAATTAAAAATAATCCAAAAATAATAACCAGTTCTTAGTATCACAAACCACCAAGGTAATATAGTCAACTAACTTGTATACGCCTAATTAATATGGTCAACCAACTTAATAATTCTGGTGGTTTACATATAACCATCACCTAAAGATTAAGTTGTTGCACTATAAGTAGGTTCACTATATTTTCATTCCATAAAACATTTAAAACATAGTGGTACGGCGTTAAGTGATGGAAACACAAAATTACACTAAAAAAGCAATAAAAAATTTTATTATAATAACAATATTTACTTTATCAGCAGCACTTGTAAGTTATATTTACAGAATATTTCTTGCAAGGAGCCTTACAGTAGAAGAGTATGGACTTTTTTTCTCTGTATTTTCACTTGTTGCATTAATATACAGTTTTCGTGATATAAGCTTCTATGAAAGTCTTACAAAATTTATCCCGGAATTTAAAGTAAATAAAGACGAAAAATCCATCAAAGAGTCTTTTGTTTATGTTACTATTATCGGATTTATAATGTCAATAATTATATTTATTCTATTCATTATATTCTCTGGATTTTTAGCAAAAAATTATATTCATGATGTAGCATCAATGCCTTTAATTATTTTAGTTGCGATTTCTTTTATTCTTTATGGTGGAGAGTTATTATTAAAACAAACATTCCAAGGCTACCAAGAAATGATTCTTTTTTCAACAATTGGTCTTTTCAAGTCAGTATTTATATTTGCACTTACATATGTATTTCTTAAGCTTGGCTTAGGATTGATTGGTATAAGTTATGCTTACATACTTGCGCCTGTTCTGACAATAACAATTTATTCTTTTATTTTCTTTAAAAAAGTATTTCCTAATTTCTTCTTAATAAAAATAAATTATAATAAACCACTATTAAAAAGGCTATTTAGATTTGCCATACCCACTTTTTTAGGTGTTGGTTTTGGTGTTATTATAACCTACACAGACATAATAATGCTTACGCTTTTTTCAGGTGTTTTTTATGTAGGATTATATAATATTGCATTACCAACTGCTAATTTTTTAGCTTATATTACAATTGGTTTTAGAAATGTAATCTATCCTTTGAGCTCAGAGCTTTGGTCAAAAAAACACATGGAACACTTAAGCCAGGGAATTGTTTTGATATATAAATATTCATTCATTATTTTTATACCTATTCTTATTATTTTGATCTTTTTTTCAGAAATAATCATTAAAACTCTGTTTGGGCAAGAATATATAGGAGCAAATAATACTTTAAAAATATTATCAATAGGCATATTTATTCTTTCAGTTGCTCAAATAAACTATGCTGTGCTTGCAGGTATTGGAAAGCCAGAACTAAACACAAAAACTAGTTTTATTGCTGCACTTCTTAATATTGTGCTTAATGCGATACTTATTCCTTTTTTTAATATAATCGGTGCTGCTTTAGCAACATTAATCTGCTATTTGTTCATGTTTATTGCATCATTTAAAAATATTAAATCAAAAATTCAGTTAAATATACCATTTATAATCTGGCTTAAGACCATTATTGCAGGGGCGGTATTTTTAATAGTTGTAAACTTAACAATATTATTGTTTGGCTTAAATGAACTAAATGCATTAATTGCAATTATTGTTGCACTGATATTTTATATACTTTCTCTTTTTGTGCTTAAGGTTGTCACTATAACTGAAATAAAGGATATTTGTAAACGAATAGATGTTGTTAAAAATGGACAAAGTAATAATTTGGGTTAAACAATTTTCAAAAAAAAAAGTATATTACCATAAAGATATTGCTGAGCTATTTAAGTATGATAATATCTCTTTATGGTGGCTTGTTGAGCCATGGTTGGATCGAGATAGCAAATATTTTCCATCCGTCTCTGATATTTTTTACAAAAGAAATGAAAAAATTAAAAAAACAGAAGAAATAAAGCATAGGTTGGGTACACTTCTGATGAACTATTCTTTTGATTTAAAGACTCGTCTGAGAAAAAGAACCATTGGCAGAAATAATATTTATCCATGTAATATACTGGTTACTACACACCCTTCTTTTCTTCAAAGTGGAAGGAACGTAAGAATAGGCAGTATAATTGATGATTTAAACAAGCAAACAGAAATAAATGTTTTGTATTATGATGATCTTGCTTCTTTTGGGTTAAAGACAAGAGAACAAAGAAAAAGGTATACTTTTGTAAATCCTATTGAACTTTTTTATGATTATGAAACAACTAAAATAATTCAACAGCAAAGAAAAAAATTTCTTAGTTTATACAATAGGATGATGAAAAGTATAGACTTTACTTCTGCATTTATTATTAATAATGAAAATGCATACCATTTATTAAAAGACAGGCTTGATTTTGTTTTAAAAAAAATGATTGGTGAAGCAATATTCTATATAGAAACAACAAAAAAAGCTATAAAATTAATGAAACCAAAATTAGTAATACAGATGTCAGGATCAACATTACAAGGCAAGGCAATAACTGCTGCTGCTCACTCTTTAAATGTGCCTGTGTTAGAGATACAAGAAGGGCTGATAGATGACACATTATATTATGTACATTCAAAAGAAGATGTTTTAAGAGGCTGTCCAATGCCTGACAAAATTGCAGTTTATGGCGAATTTACAAAGAAGAAACTTATTGGTTATGACGGATACGATGAAAAAAACATTGAGATTGTTGGACAGCCAAATACTGATTTTTTGTTTAGAAAAATTGAAGATAAAAATATAGAAAATAGGGATCCAGATATATACTTATTAAAATTATCTGGAAAAAAAATAGTATTGTATGCAACTGTTGCAGATCTTACAAAAGAGGTTGCATTATCTATATTAAGTAGGATAGTGAACAGCTTCAAAGATAAAAAAGAATTTGCACTTTTCATTAAACCACACCCACGCGACAGTTACATAAGTGAATACGTTAAAATGATAAGGGGTGTAGATAATGTCTTTATAAAAAAAGAGTTTAATATTTATGACGCAATAACATTGTCAGATTACGTAGTTGCTTTCTCTAATTGCACAGTTATTCTTGAAGCTCTCATCTTAAATAAAACAGTTATGGGTTTGATACCTAAGGAAATAAACAATTTTTTACCATTTAAACCCTATGTTGATTCTGGTGCTGTTCTATTAATAGATAATATCGATAATTTAATGACCATATTAGAAGATGTTAATAATAACATTAATTTACAAAAAAAGTTAAAAGAAAAAAGAAATTTATTTGTCAAAGATCAAGTGTATAAGATTGACGGTAAAGTTAATGAAAGAATTTCAGATTTGGCTTTAGACATGCTAAAACACAAATACTACAATAAAACAATAAAAACGTAGTAAAAAATAACTTTAAATTAAATTATCTTTTCATTTACAAGTATCCTCTTTAACAATTCTTTTGATAATGGTTTGATATCCCTTGAAGAATATCGTTCTTTTATTGTTTTAATTGCTTTATAATTTTTCTGGTGTCCTTTATAATTTGGCAGTCCTAATTTTGATAGGACAATAAATTTAGTCTGTGTTTCTAATGAATTCTGTGCTTCAACCTCTGTCATAAGGTCTTCATATAATTTTTCACCTTCTCTAATACCTATATTTTTTATTTTTATGTTCTTTGAGTCATATCCCTCTTTATAAGATAACTCTTCTATAACCACTTCCACTAAATCATTTAATTTAAATATCGGCATCTTCAAAATAAAAATTTCTCCCCCATGCATTTCTTCAGCAGTTTTCAAAACAAGATTAACTGCCTGTTTAGTTGACATAACAAATCTAGTCATATCTGGATTTGTAATTGTAACCGGTCCACCATGTTTAATTTGTTTTTTAAAAAGGTCAATAATTGATCCTCTAGAATCTATCACATTTCCAAATCTGACTGATGAAAAAATTGTTTTTTTATTGCCTTTAAAATATTGAGCTGACGAAATAAGCCTTTCAGCCAGTAACTTAGTAGCACCCATGGTATTTATAGTATTAGTTACTTTGTCTGTACTAATATTTACTACTTTCTCTACATTGTTTGTTAAAGCAGTATCAATTATATTTTGGGTACCATAAACATTAGTTTTAACAGCTTCGAATGGATTGTATTCGCAAAGCGGAACATGTTTTAAAGCAGCAGCATGAAAAACAATGTTTACATGTTCCATTGCCATATTAAGCCTATCTTTATCTCTTACATCACCGACTAAAAAGCGAAGATTTGAGTGCTGTTTAAGCTCATGTTGCATAAAAAAAGTTTCAGTTTCTCTATTGTCAAATATTCGTACCTGTTTAGGGTTATATTTCAGCAATTGCCTTACAATTTCTGAGCCAATAGAACCTAAGCCACCAGTAACAAGAATAATCTTACCACCGAATGTTGATCTTTTAGTTAGTTGAAAAAACATCTTTAATCTCTCTCTTTAGTTCACTACAAACTTTCTCAATAGTCTCTTTATTCATATCTGTAAAAAAAGGTAATGCTAGTGTATGTTCACTAATTTTTTCACATACTGGAAAATCTCCTTTTTTATACCCAAATAATCTAACATATGCTGGTTGTAGATGTATACAAGGTAAGTATGGTTTTGTTTTAATCCCTTTTTTATCTAATTTCTGGGATAGTTCATCTCTTTTTAAATATTCTGAAAGAATGATAAAGTAAATAAACCAACTTCGTTTTGCAATATCTGATTTATATGGAATAACGACTCCATCTGTTCCATCAAGTAATTGGTTATACGTTTCTGCAACAATTTCTCTTTTTTTAAGAATTAACTCAACTTTTTTTAACTGTTCAATTCCTAAACTACAGCTTATTTCGTTTAATCTATAATTAAATCCAACTCTTTCATGAACTAACCAACTTGAGTCAACAGGTCTTCCTTGATTCCTTAAACTTTTACAAAGAGTATAAATTTCTTGACTATTTGTACATATCATCCCACCTTCACCAGTTGTAATTTGTTTGTTTGGATAGAATGCAAACACTGATGCCAAACCAAAAGTACCAACCTTCTTGCCTTTGTATTCTGCTCCCAATGCTTCACAAGCATCTTCTATAATTAGGAGATTGTACTTCTTTGCAATTTCTATAATTGGATCCATATCACATGGCATTCCAAATATATGAACAATCAAAATTGCTTTTGTTTTGGATGTAATTGCATTTTCTATCTTTTTTGGATCAATGTTCAATGTCAATGGATCAATATCAACAAAGACTGGTTTAGCATTCATATACAAAATGCAATTTGCAGATGCAACAAACGATAATGGTGTTGTAATTACTTCATCCCCTTGTTTTAAGTTTAAATTTGCCATACACAAGTGCAACCCTGTTGTGCCAGAGCTGACTGCAATAGCATATCTAACACCCACAAATTTTGCAAATCTTTCTTCAAATTCTTCTAACTTTGGACCTAGGCTTAAGCATCCGGATTTTAAAACCTCACAAACTGCTTCAATCTCTTCGTTTCCTATATATGGTTTTGCTAATGGTATAATCTCCATTTTAATATCCTCTAACGATAATTGTATTATAAATCTACAAATACTATCTCTTATTGTTGTATGTAATAAGTCCGCAACTTTTGTTTATATACTAAAAGCAATTAATTTTCGAACAAATTAATTGCTTTTGTATATACAAAAGCACAAAATAATGTTCGATTATTTTGTGCTTTTAGTATAAACAAAACTTTGATTTTACCTAAACCGCAGCTAAAACGAGCTTCATTTCAAGGTTGACTTATTACTTATTATTGTTGCTGTTTTCTTTAATCTTAACAGGAACACCATAAGCAATTACATTATCAGGAATATTTTTATTTACAAAACTAAACGCACCTATAACTGAATTTTCTCCAATAGTTACTCCTGGCATTATAACACAATGTGAACCAATTCTGCAATTTTTTTTAAGAGTTATCTTACCTTGTTTATTATCAATTGTGCTGTGGCTGTATATTGAGCAATGGCTTCCAATTTGAACATCATCTTGAATTTCAACACCATACTTTGCATTGATATAAGTAAATGCGCCTATATCTGTATATTCTCCAAGTTTAAGCCCATTAATATGTTGCACAACCCAATTCCATTTAGTCAATTCTCCATCTTTAATTTCAGGCTTTTTCCACTCTTTAAATCGCTTTTCCATTTTCAATTAGATGATACGCTTTTAAGGTATTTGACATTAACATCGCTATTGTTACTGGACCAACGCCACCAGGTACAGGAGAGATGTATGATGCCTTATTTATAACTTTCTCAAAATCAACATCTCCGCATAAATAATATCCTTTTTTATATGTAATATCCTCTATTCTATTAACACCTACATCAATTACAATTGCGCCTTCTTTAATCATATCCTCTTTTATGAGATGTGGTATACCCACAGCTACAACCAAAATGTCTGCTTGCTTTGTATATTCTTTAAGATCGTGTGTTTTGGAGTGACAAATTGTTACTGTCGTATTATGTTGTAGGAGTAGCTGTGCTACTGGATTACCAACAATCTTGCTTCTTCCAACAATTACTGCATGTTTTCCCTCAATTGTTATATTTGTTGAGTTAATCATTTCTATTATTGCTTTAGGTGTACAAGGCTCAAATTTAGGAGTTCCAATAAACAAACAACCCATATTAATTGCATGAAATCCATCTACATCTTTTTTTGGTTCAATGGCTTCAATAATGTTAAATTCATCAATATGTGATGGTAAAGGCAACTGAACCAATATGCCATGAACATGAACATCGTTATTAAGAGCTTTGATTAAATTTAACAATTTCTCTTCCAATAAATTCTCTTTTAGACAATATTTTTTTAATATTATACCTAATTTTGTGCATTCAATTTCCTTCATATTAACATAAACATTTGAAGCGGGATTATTGCCTACTAAAATAACAGCAAGGCATGGTTTAATAGTTAATCCTTCAATCTGAAATTTTAACTTTTCCTTAATACCTTCTGCTATTTTTTTTCCGTCAATAATTTTAGCTGTCATTTTGCCCTAATCTCTTCACAATTTATTATCTTTGATTCTGTTATTATATAATCCATTTTTATATCATGATGTTCAAATGGGATATTTTCAAACACTTGTAAATCATAAGCAAGAGCAATTTTTTTTGATTTAACTTTTTTTTAAAATTTATCATAATATCCTTTGCCTCTTCCAATCCGATTACCTTTCCTGTCAAAAACAACACCAGGAATAATTATTAAGTCCAACATGTCTTTGTTAAATCTCTTTTTTTCTTTTGGTTCTAATATCCCAAATTTACCTCTCATTAATTTATTAAAATCAAATAATTCCGCACAATTCATCTCCTTGTCAACAAAAGGTACAATTACTTTTCTTTTACTTTGTATTATTAGTTTAATCAACCGATGGGTATCTACTTCAGAATCTTGTGATACATAACAACTTATATTTTTTGAATTTTTAAATATACTCATCTTAATAAGATTAATTAAAATTAATCTGCTTTTTTTTTCAATTGTTTTTTTTGTTAAGCCATCTCTTATAGGAGAGATTTTCTTTCTAATTGTTAATTTCATGTTAATAAGTAATCTTTTTTTGTAATAATTTGCTGTTTATTTTAATACTTGATAAAACATTAACTACTTCTTGCGCAGTTTTTCCATTTCCATACGGGTTTTTACAGTCTCTTAAGGAATTTCTAAACGTAATAGACAATGCTTTTTTAATAGCTAAGATTATCTTTTCTTTGTTATGTTCAACATTAATTATATTATTTGACCTTTCTCTTCCTTCTTGTCTTATTCCAATATTAACTACGGGCAATTTGAAAGAAGATGATTCAATGATTCCACTGCTGGAGTTTCCAACCATTACATCTGCATATTTCATTAAGCTTAAATAAACAGTATACGGCAAATTTTTATATATTTTGATAAACTGAAACTCCTTTGCGTATAACTCAATCTGATTAATTATCTTCCTTCCGCCAGTATCAGAATTAGGATATATTATCAATGTTTGATATTTTAATTCTTTTACTGTTTCTAATGTTTCCTTTATTTGTTTCTCAGCATCTTTATGCTGTGTCGATACCGAATGTTGTATCATCAATATAAATGGTTTTTTTAATTTAAGGTTTAATTCCTTTTCTAATGCTTTTTTTTCTAGTAGTGGGGTGTTTAATATAGTATCTAACGCAGGTGCACCAACAACATGAACTCTCCATTTATCTTCACCCATTTTTAAAATTCTCTCAGCACTTTTTTGTGTTGCAGGAAAATGAATATGGGCAAATTTAGTAATAGCATGCCTTGCCGATTCATCTAACCCCGCTCTTGTAATGTCCCCGCCATGTATATGTGCAATCACAATATTCATGTAAGCAGCGGCAATAACTCCAGCCAAAACTTCAATTCTATCCCCTAAAATTAAAAGAATATCAGGATTAGAATTCTTAAAACAATCAACTATTTTTTGTATTCCTATCCCTATTGCCATTGCCATAGCATCGTTACTATCGTCTTTAGGATTCATTTCAAAAGTATAATTAATATCAAAATTATCTTCTTTAATTATATTAATTGTCTCACCAAATTTCCTTGATAAATGCATCCCACTTACTATAAGAATAAGCTCTAATTCTGGATTATTTCTTATTGCTCGTATAATTGGTTTTAACAAGCCATATTCTGCTCTAGTTCCAGTTAAAACACAAATTTTTCTCATTTTGCACCATCTGTTTCTATTAATTCTGCTGACCATATTATTAATTTTTTACCATTCCTTTTAATATATGCCCCTTTGTACGGTTTAGAAAAGGCACGTATTTTTTTATAAATTATTTCAAGGGATTCTTTATTCAAATCTATTTCATTATCTTTTAAGCTTAATTTTTCAAAAAATGTTGCCTTAGATTCATCTTGTAGGTTTCTTTGTGCTTTACCTTTTATTAACAAAGGAAGATATTTTTGTATTAACTTTCGTCCAGCAAGTATTACTTTATTATATACTTCTTGAGCATGATCTTCTTCATAAATAACAAATTTCTCTTGCCCAATAATATCACCATTGTCTAATCCTTCTGTTACATAAAACATAGTCAATCCAGATTCCTTAAACTCATTTAATAAGGTATTTATTATTGGCGCTGGGCCTCTGCCGATAGGAAGCAATGTTGGGTGAAATCCTATAAACCCTTCTTTAGGCAGGTTTATTATCTCTTTATCAACAATTTGTCTCCAACCACACATAATTATTAAATCAGGAGATAATTTTGTAATTAATTCTTTTTCTTCATTTAACCGCTTTATTTTATGTATCGGAATACCAAATTGACTCCACACTTTTTCGGGAACTGCATCATACATAACAGTAGAAGCATCTTTATCTAAAGTTACAATGCCCATAATATTAACCTCTTTTATTTTAACTGCTTCTTTTAATAGTTCATACCCCAATTTATTTGCTGACAGCCAAATTACGTTCATTTTATCCAAAATCCCTCACTACAATAAATGCTTCTGCATATTCTTTACAAATTTCTAATCCTCTTTTTTTTGCTAGAATTCTAACACCCTCTAAACTTCTTGGGTGTGGATATTTTTTTAGTTCTAATTCATATATTTTAAATGCTTCTATCTTTTGGTTTATGAATTCATTTATATTTATCCATAAATTAGGATTGAATGGCTTATTGTTCCATTCTGTTTCAGAAGGCGTTTCAAAACATAATAATCTAACTTGTTTAGGTGGTCTTGTGGCAACCATACACGCCCTAAAAACAATGGTATGATCGTAATTTATATCACCTTCAAAATGGGTATACACTATATCTGGATTGACCTCTTCTATAACATCAGCCACTCTTTTATTAATCTCACCATGTGGCAAAGTGTTCAACTTAACTGTTAGAAGATTTAAATTAAATCTTTTTTTTACACCTAACACTTCATCAACTTTCTTCTGCTCAACAATTTTTTGCTCAATATATTCTTTTGTCCATTGTGGCTCATATGCCTTTGTAACAATGCACACATAAATAGTATCTCCTTTTTGCCTGTGTTTTAACAAAGTTCCGCCAACACCCAATATTTCATCGTCAGGATGTGCTGCTACGACAAGAACATTCATTTTATATCCTCCCTTTTTATCAATTTATCTTTAGTAATATCTTTTTTTGCTGTTTTTCCAACAATTGTATTAATATATTTCGGTTCAATGCCTGTGCCAGGCCTTTTAATAATTAGCATATATTCTGTAATAACACTGCCTTTTTTAATATCTATTTTTGCAACAATGCTTTTTCTTACAACCTTCATTATGCTTAATTCTGATTTTGTTGGTTCTTTTACATTTGAGCCAAAGGACTTTTCAGCTATGCGTATTTGCTGAACCATCTCTTTTAATTCTTTAGCATTAAGAGACGCTTTATGATCTGGACCTTCCATGTTTTTATCAAGCGTGAAATGTTTTTCAATTAATACAGCACCTGAAGTTACTGCCATTACAGGAACAATTATACCTAAGGTGTGGTCAGAATAACCAACAAGACAGTCTAGCTCATTTTGCATTGCTTGCATTGCCTTTAAATTTACTTCTTCATATGGGCAGGGATAATTTGTTGTGCAGTGAAGTGCAATCACTTGTTTATTTCCTTCTTTATAGATTGTTTTCAATGCTTCTTTTACTTCGTTCATTGTTGACATTCCTGTAGGAAGAATAATCGGTTTTTCATATTTTGCAATTTTTTTAAGAAAAGGAAGATTGTTTAAATCACCAGAGCCAAGTTTAAATGCAGGAACTAAATCGACTAATGCTTCAGATGCATCTTCAGTGTGTGGTGTTGAAAGAAATATTATTCCTTTATCATCGCAATATTTTTTTAATCTTTCAAAATCTGAATACTTCATTTCCAACTTTTTTAGCATTTCAAATTGTGTTTCTATTTTTCCAATATTCTTCTCCTGATAACTTGCCATATCTGCTTTTTGAGTCACTAAATTCTCAGACTTAAATGTTTGAAATTTAACTGCGTCAGCTTTAGCTTCAATTGCAGCATCAATTAACCTTTTTGCGATTTCTATATTACCATTGTGATTTACGCCTGCTTCTGCGATGATAAAACATGGCTGGTCTTTTCCTATTAATTTATCTCCAATTTTTATATGTGTAATATTATCCTTATCTTCTTTTAAAAAAGATTCAGCTAATTTTAAATCAATTGGCTCATCTATATCAACAGAAGCTTCCTTTGGCATAACTATAATCCTTATATCACCACCAACAATATAATTATCCAGTTTCATCATTATATCTCTCTTTACTACATAAACCGCACCATTAATCAAGTAAAGATTTGAGTCTTGTCGTCTAAATTTATTACTGTTTGTACTTGTCATTTGAAGCTTATCATCTTCAACTGAAACAATTGCAGCAGGGGAATGGTCAAATTTGCAAACAGAAACAACAGAATCACAATTTTCATCCATTAATTTTTTAATTGCTAAATCTATATACTCAACTTTTCTTAAGGGAGAAGTAGGCTGTAATACAACAATCAAATTCACACAATATTCTTTTTCAACATTCTCCAATACATGCTTTAAAACCGGCAAAGTTGGTGTTGTATCTTGCGCCAGTTCTTTAGGTCTAATTATCACCTCTGCCCCATATTCTCTAGAAACATTTGCAATCTCTTCTGAATCAGTAGACACAATTATTCTATTAATATATTTTGATTTCTTTGCCTCCTCAATAGTATAAGCAATCAATGGTTTACCAGCTAACAAAGCAATATTTTTTTTAGGTATCCCTTTAGAGCCACCCCTTGCAGGTATTATTGCAATAATATTCATTTTTGAAATCCTCTATTCTCTACTATTTAAAATTATAATAATAATTAATTAGAAGCTAAATATATATAAATGCTTTAAAAAAGTTATGATATTGTAATCAATATTCACTTATATATGAAGGGTATACTTGTTTTTCTTTAGAAGGTAAGTAAAATATTTGTATGTTTGGGTTGAACTTGATAACACTAATAATAATGATTTCTTGTTAGTTTGAATATAATTGTTGAACAATTAGATTAAGTTTTTCAACATTTAATGCCTTTGCAATTTTCTCTATTTGCTCTCTTCTAAAAACCAAGTCACCTTTAAAAAAATCATCAATATGCTCAAGTGCATAACCAATTGAGTTCTTAGCCTGATCTACACTACCAAGCCCTATCTCTGTTTCAGCTTTTTCAATTAAAATATTAACAACCCCTCTTTTAAAACCAATTCTTCTGTAAATTTCAAGTACCTCTTTTGCATAATCTAATGCGTTTTGATAATCATGCTTTTTGTTACAAGCACGCAGTAGACCATGTATGGAATTGCCTTTCCCATATTCTGTTCCGTGTATTGTTTGGTATTCATAATCTTTTTGAAGATGAACCATTGCCAAATCCAAATCATCATTTATGTTTCTTTCCAAATAAACATTCCCTAAAATACCATGAACACGTGCCTTTCTAGCCTCAGCTTCCTTATTGTCAGAGCAAGAATATCTGTCGATTGCTTCTATCAATACAACAACTGCGCTGTCTGATTCTTTAGGCTCTAATAATCGGTACACCAATCCAAGCTCTTCAAAACACCTGGCTACTGAAAAATTATCTTTTGCATAATATCTGGCTTTACTTAATAGCTCAAGAGCATCTTTTCTTTTACTTTGCTGCCTGTTTACATACGCCATATTAGAATATAATACAGACAACAAATTTAAAACATCAGAATTAGTTATATCTTCTTTTTTCAATTCTTCTTCCAAAGATTTAAATGTATCATATGCTGTATTTATTTCAGCAGCGTCAGAAGATAAACTTATTGCTTTGTGTAATCTTTCTTCAATACTTGTGATAGCATTCATCCCATTACATAGAATCTTCAATCATTTTTAAATATTATGTATTTTAATGTATTTCACAGTAAAATATATTACTTAACACATTTTTTTAAATGAAAAAACATTTAATATTGAGATTGTTCCATATAATTTTAATATTACTCATCATGCATCTGTAAGTGTTAAACATGACAAAAATAGGAATTATCGGAGCAGGAAAATGGGGTATAAACCATTTAAGAATATTTTCAGAGCTATCTTCATCTGTTTCATCTAATTATTGTAATTTAATTGGCTTGTCAGATATTGACCAAAACAAAGAAACACTAGCAAAACAATACAGCACACAATTCTTTACAGACTATAAAAAAATGTTGCCTTTAGTAGATGCAGTTTCAGTAGTTGTTCCAACAAACTATCATTACGAAATTGTTAAAGAATGTTTGAATGCAGGCAAACATGTTCTTGTTGAAAAACCAATTACCTTAAGTTCAGAAAAAGCAAAAGAGCTTGTTGAACTGGCAAAAAAGAAAAAGCTGATATTGTCTGTGGGTTATTTATTCAGGTTTAACCCAGCAGTAATTGAACTTAAGAAAAGGCTTAAGGAAAAAAGCGGTAAAATACAGTATATTACTTCGAGGTATGTTCACTCAAGCAAACCGCCAAGAGCAGACTCAGGTGTTGTGTTTAACTTAGGTATTCACATGATTGACATACTTAACTTTGTCTTAGAACAAAAACCAAAAAAAGTGTACTGTAAATGCACAAATTTTCTCGACGACAGAAATGAAGATAGTGCTGTTATTGTCTTAAATTATAATGATTTTTTTGCAACAATTGATGTAAGCTGTTGTCATCCATTGAAAAAAAGAGATATGTGGATTATTGCTGAAAATGAAAAAATTTATGTGGATTTTTTCGATCAAATCATGACAGTATACCCGCTTTATATAAAGGATGGCGAAGTTGTCAAAGAAATTCCTCTAAATATAGAAATAAGAAAAAATGAGCCATTAAAAGAACAGCTCTCGCATTTTATAACATGTGTTAAGAATTCTGATAAAAACATAGCTGAAGTGCAGAATATTGGCGAAGAAGAGTATTACACTACAAGAACTTGTGAGCTTGCTATGCAATCTGATGAATTTGGTGATGAGTTAGAATTAAAATAATGTTTTTTTTATTTGGAAAAGCGAATACTATGACCTATTTGAAATGCTAAAGCATTCCTCGCATGCCAGACCTCTTTGATTTCTGAGCATTTAAGTCACAGATGAAGTCTTTTTCAAATTTAAAAATGCTAACAGTCAATACTGCAACATTTATGCTGCAGATTGTTTGCATTTTTTTATTTAGTTCTACAATAATTATACTAAGTTTATTCAATAAATTCTCACTTTCACAAACAATATAAACACTTTTCTTCTGCTTGTTTTAATAATGTTTTATTAATTAACAAGGTTTAATTATGTCCACTATTATTCATAAAAATGTAAAATTAACAAAAGATATCTTAGTTGGAGAATTCTGTATAATTGGTATCCTACCACGAGGAAGAAATGATGGTGAGCTTGAAATAGTTATTGGTGGAAACTCAGTTATTCGTTCACACACAATTATCTATGCAGGCAACAAAATCGGCGATAATTTTCAGACAGGTCATGATGTGTTTATCCGAGAAGAAAATATTATTGGTAACAATGTAAGCATTGGAACAAAAACAGTTATTGAGCATCATGTAACAATAGAGGATGATGTCAGAATTCATTGCCAATGCTTTATTCCAGAGTTTACAATACTAAAAAAAGGATGCTGGATTGGCCCGAAGGTTGTGTTTACAAATGCGCCGTATCCAAGTGCAAAAAGAACAAAAGAGTTTCTTGATGGAGCAGTTGTCGAAGAGAATGCCAAAATTGGCGCAAATTCAACTATTCTGCCAGGAATAAAAATTGGGAAGAATGCATTAATTGGCGCAGGAAGTGTCGTCACAAAAGATGTGCCTGCTGAAAAAGTTGTTGCAGGCAATCCTGCAAAAATCATAAAAGATATTAAAGATTTAAAGTGGGAAGATGGAAGTATGGTTTATGAATAATAATCTATTAACATTGATTGATTTTTATACAAATTATTCCGTGACAATAATTTGACAAATTATAATTAATAATAACGGAGATGTAATTCATGAATGATAATCAAACAATAAAATTTGTTGACTTAAAAGCTCAATACTTTTCAATAAAAGATGAAATAGATAATGCTATCAAAAATGTAATAGATAATACTGCATTTATTATGGGAGAAAACGTAACTAACTTTGAAAAAGAATTTGCTGCATATTGCAATGCAAAACATTGTGTTGGTGTAAGCAATGGCACAAGCGCTTTGTTCCTAGCATTAAAATCAGCAGGCATAAAGCATGATGATGAAGTTATAACTGTTCCTAACACATTTATTGCTACAGCAGAAGTAATCACTCATTGTGGTGCAAAAGTTAAATTTGTTGATATTGATCCTAAAATATACACTATTAATGTCGACAAAATCAAAAATGCTATCACTCCCCAAACAAAAGCAATAATACCTGTACACTTATTTGGCCAATCTTGCAATATGAAACCAATAAAGGAGATTGCAGAAGAAAATGATTTAATAGTCATTGAAGACTGCGCTCAAGCCCATGGTGCAGAGTTTAACAATAAAAAAGTGCCTGTTGGTGATATAGGTTGTTTTAGTTTTTTCCCTGGAAAAAATTTAGGGTGTTATGGTGATGGCGGAGCGGTTGTAACTAATAACGATGAGATTGCTAAAAAAGTTGATGCTTGGAGAAACCATGGCAGAAAACATGGCTCAAAATACGAGCATGATTTCGAAGGATTGAATGAAAGGTTAGATGCATTGCAGGCAGCAGTATTGAAAGTTAAGTTAAAGTATCTTGACAAGTGGACTGAAGCTAGACGAAGAAACGCAAGATTATACAATGAATTGCTTTCAAATGTTGATGATGTTATAACGCCTTTTGAAGCTGATTATGCAAAACATGTTTATCATCTTTATGTTATAAAAACAAAAAACAGGGAGAAAAGAGATAAACTTCAACAATTCCTGAAAGACAACAAGATAGAATGTGGTGTTCATTATCCAATACCATTACATCTTCAGTCAGCTTATAGATACATGAATCTGAATGAAGAAAGTTTCCCTGTAACAGAGGAAGCTGCAAATACAATGTTAAGTTTGCCTATGTTCCCTGAAATGACAGAAGAGCAGATAAGATATGTTGTTGAGAAGATTAAGGTATATTACAATGGATGATCTCTTAAACAATCGCGAAGTTAATTCTATGAAAAAGCTTAATAAACATTATAGTAAAATAATACCTTATTACGGCGAGCGATTTGGAGATTCTGACAAATTTGAGAGGATTATTACTACTCAGAGGCATGAATATATAGACAGAGAAAAAGACAAAAAAAACTTAAATGTCTTGGATTTGGGTTGTGGTCCAGGGTTATATTTAAAGCATATGAATCTTATAGCTAAAGAATTGCATGCATGCGACCTTTCTTCTTTGATGATAACTCATGCAAAAAAGGAAAACAAATATGTTAAATTTAAGATAGCATCAGCAGAAAGATTGCCATATCCAGATAATTGTTTTGATGTGATTTTTTGTTTCAACTCATTTTACCATTTTGAAAATCAAAAAAATGCATTAAGAGAAATTAGTCGAGTCTTAAAGCCAGATGGTGTTGCATACATCGAGTTTTATAATGGATTTCATCCATTTGTAATATTAAGAAGGATGCTTAATATAATAATAAGTATAAATTCATATGGTTCTTTTCCATTTAAACTTATTGCTTTCTGCAAAAAATTAAGCCTAACTTCCCAAATTGAAATAATGAGTTTTATTGAGTGTTCATCATCCGTAAAGAAATTCTTACCTTCTTTTTTGTTTAATCTTTTAAAGCAGATTGAAAACATAAAGATACCTAAATTATTATTTTTTAGAGGTATGCTTATTTGCAAGAAATATGAAAAGCAAGAGAGTTGATAATTTCTCAAAATTTAACTAACCTGAACAAGAAGTTTTATTCCCTGCCACATTCTTTTGGCATCACGCCAATTTTTTATACATGCTATCTGATTTAATATATAACTGGGCCTTAAATAAAATTCTTTATATCCTTTTTTTACCCATTTTGCTACTTCTTCTGGCGGTAAGTTTGGAAGATTTAAAGCTGGGGCAGTCTTAGATAATAGTGCAAAATCCTTCCATTGTATATCTTTTCTTAAATACCCTTTTTCAAGTGCAGTATAATAAATCTCTGTGCCAGGATACGGGCTTGTCTGAAAAAAAGCAATAGTATCTGTATTTAGTTTTTTAGCCATATCAATTGTTTCTCTCATTGTTTCTAGCGTTTCACCAATGTTCCCTAACATGAAATTTCCAGATGTTTTGATTCCAGATTCTTTAACAAGTTTTACAGCACGTATTGCTTGTTCAACAGTTGTACCTTTTTTCATGAGATCTAAAATTTTTTGTGAGCCAGACTCAAAACCAAAAACAATTTTACCGCATCCAGCTTTTTTCATATATTCCAGCATTTCTTTTGAATGAATTGTATCTACTCTTGCCATACATACCCATCCAACATCAAGTTTTCTATTAATTATCTCTTTGCATAATTCTATAACTCTCTTTTCATTTGCTGTAAACAGCTCGTCATGAATATTAAATTCCCCAAGGTTATACTTGTTAACACATTCTTCCATTTCATCGACGACATTTTTAACACTTCTATATCTCACTCTTCTTGTCCATACTACTTTTGCAACACAATATGTACAATTGAATGGACAACCTCTGGAAGTTACCATAGAAGTTCCTTTTTTGTCACTTACACTTTTTGTTGGCGGTGGATAATAAAGATGTCTAGGCACTAAATTTCTTACAGGGAAAGGAAAAATATCTAAATTCTCTGTTAATTTTCTTTGCTTGTTTTGAATAATTTTTTCCCCTTCTTTATATATTAATCCATCAATTTTATCATAATCTGTTCTGCCTTTTTCTATGAATTCAACAAGCTCTAACATTGTTAATTCTCCTTCTCCAAAACAAACAAAATCTAAAGATGGTTCTTTTGCTGTGTCTAGTGGCAGAGCAGATGAATGTGGTCCACCGATGATTATTTTCACGTGAGGGTTTTGTTGTTTTATCAAGTTAGATAAATCAACAACCTGCTGAAAAGAAGGGGTAGGTGATGTGAAACCAATAATGTCTGGGTCTTCTTTCTTTATATGTTCTAATACTTGTTCATAACTTAATTCTAATGCTTCGGCATCTAGAATTGAAGTATTTTCATAACCTTTGCTTATTAAATACGATGCTAAATAAGTTAGGTTTAAGGGCATAGATTTTCCTCCATACCCTTTTATGCCGCCAACATAATTAGTAAATGGTGGATTAATAAAAATTATCTTCATTTTGTGTTTATTCAGTCTCAAATGTTTATATGTTTAATGAAATTATGTTTAGTTTTAAGTTTTTTAATACATCTAGTTAATAATTTTACTTATTCATTCTATTTCTGCAAATATTCATTTGCTTGCATATCAAACCAAATAGCAAAGAAAAGGCTTTGTATGCCTGTAATGAT
The DNA here is from genome assembly GCA_018303325.1 of Candidatus Woesearchaeota archaeon. Taxonomy (GTDB): domain Archaea; phylum Nanobdellota; class Nanobdellia; order Woesearchaeales; family DSVV01; genus JACQSP01. Next base: position 29,099 of record JAGVYH010000002.1, on the reverse strand, counting down.
GAATAATGCTACTAATACTGCTTTTGTTCCTGAAATATCAATTGGGAAATAAATCATCCATTTAATAAATATGTAAATTCCTAATAAAATACCCAATGGTAATAAACTAAATCCTAAAAAATAAAATAAAACTAAAGGATGGAAATCCTGAAATATATACTTATGTTTCATTCTCGAAAAAAAGCATCGTATCATTCTAGGCAATACTTTTAGAATATATCTTCCTATCTTTATTTGTGACTGCCTTTCTCCTTTCAGATAAATGGCTCGTCTAGGAACATCTTTAACTCGTAAATTATAAACATTAAATAATGCCAGCCAATCTCCAACATAACCATAACCTTTCCACGCCTTTCTCCAATCAATTTTTTCAATTGCTTGTCTTGTAATTGCAGTGTAACCATCTTGTGTATCAAAAATCTTCCAATAGCCAGATGCCCATTTGACAATGAATGAGAGAATTGAGTTGCCAAAGAAACGTTGACTTGGCATTACCTTAAAAGCGCTACCTTCAACTGTGTTATTGTATTTTTGTGAATAATCAAACATAAACCTGTTGCCTTTGACATAATCAGCTTCCTTGCTGGCAATTGGCTCTAAAAAATTAGGTAGGTCATTTAAATCCATTTGATTGTCCCCACCAATCACAACAGCAACATCATATCCAAGCATCACAGCTTCTTTATAACCAGTGATAATTGCTTGTCCAACACCCTTATTTTTTTTATGCCTTATGCCAACTATTCTTTTATCATTTTTCATACATTCTTTTACAACAGAAGGCATATGATCTGTGCTGCAGTCATCAATAACAAATATTTTGTCAATTGTTTTAGGAACAGTTTCTAAGGTTGGCTTTATTAATTTCTCTTCATTATATGCAGGAATAACCAATGCGACTTTAAGTCCTTTATACATAGATTGCAGGAATGCAGATTGCTTTAAAAAAGTTTATATTGTATTAATCTTATATTGCAATAGAATTGTCACCAGTTGTAGACGAAAATAAGAACAAAAATAGGGTTATAATCCATATTATCATTATTGCCTACTTTTATTCTAATCTCTTCATTGTTTTCACTATTAACCTTTTATTATAAAAAAGAAACACGAATTAATAAGATTTATTAACCTTCTGGCAATTGTTTATGTCATGTCAGAAGAAACCATGCTGAATAGTTTAAATATTCCAATTAGATATAAAAAGCATCTGTTGATGCAGTCGCTATCAACTTCCTCAACTGATTCACATATTAAAAAACAGATTGCAACTCTTAAAATTAATAATAAAAAACTTTTGCCACATTGGTGTAAACAACTAATTATGTTTCCAATCCAAAATATCTGCAATAAAAACACAAATAATCCAGATGTTTCTATCATTGTAGGTGGTAAGGAGTTTGATTTTCTCAACCTCAGTAATACCAGCAAAAATATTGAGCTTAATAATTTTGAAAATATAATTAATTACCTTCTTTTTGAAAGATATTTTTTGCATAAAAGGGCATTATTTACACGACTGCCTTTTTCATATAATTTAATCCCGCCTTTTTTTAGAAATATGATTCGTAAAACAAATTTAAAAAAGAAAATTGATATTGATAATGATATAAACACAAGTATAAATACTAATTCAAATAAAGCATTAAAAAACAAGTTTAGGTTTCCGACATGGCCGGTTGAACCTAGCGTTGATGTGTTAAGGTATTTGTTGGAAAAGGCTCTTGAAATTAAGACTGGCAGAAAATCTAACCATTGGCCAAACAATAATAAATGCTGTTTTATTGCTACACATGACATGGAAACTGAAACATCATTCAGAAATATTTCTGTTATCAGAGAAATTGAAAAAAGGTATAATTTCAATTCATCTTGGAATGTTCTTTCAAATAAGTATAATCTAAACTTTAAGAAACTAAATATACTTGTAAAAGATGGCTGTGAGATTGGTATACATGGGTATAATCACGACGGAAAATTGTCTTTTTTGAATAAAAAAGGTGTTGCTAAAAGATTAAATCATGCAAAAACTACATTTGCAAGATTTAAGCCAACCTCTTTCAGGTCACCTATTTTAATGAGAAATGAGTCTTTTTTAAAAGAGCTAAGCAATTATTTTGAATGTGATTCTTCTGTTCCAGACACAGATATTCTTTCACCATTAGCTAAAAGAAGCGGTTGTTGCACGGTGTTTCCTTTTATGATTAATAATATGGTTGAAGTGCCACTAACTTTGCCGCAGGATTACAGGTTAATCTATACTTTAAATTTAAACCCAAACAAAATGCTTAAACTTTGGAAAGAAAAAGTAAATTATATTTATAATGTTGGTGGAATTATTAATATACTTACCCATCCAGATGATTATCTCACAGGAAATGAAAGATATTTGAGAGTTTATGAAAGATTACTTCATTATATTTCAAAAAAAGAAGATGTTTATCATGATACTATTTCTAATGTGGCAAGAGGATGGAAAGAGAAAATGTATTCAAAATGAAATTTAATAAAAAATAACTAATTTTTAACCCTCTTGTTCTTATAACCTAAATTAATTAATTAATTATTTTTACATTTAGTATTTTCTCTTCTTTCTTAAAAAAATCAAATCTTTTTTTTAATTCTAATTTTTTAATATTAAAATATTTTCGCTCTTTATTAATTATAAACAAGTCATTAATTTGAAAAAAGCGCGAAGAGGGAACATATCTTAAAGAAAAGCGGTTTATTGAACATAACTTTTTTATTATAAATGGTGAGCTAATGAAATCATGAATAATTAAGCTTTCATCTGATAATGATATACTCCTTTTGAATGTAACTAATGAAATGGATTGAGAAGAGATCATTATTCTTTTTGCAAATGGTATTAATAATTTACCCAATAATTTGGCAGCAAACCTTAACAAGATACTTGTTAATGGTGTAAGTACAAACAAAGATTGTTTGTGAAAAACTCCGTCGACGAATAAATTATTCTTATTAATCAATATATTATATTCATATTCCAACCAATTTGTCGTCAAAATATTTTTGCTATTAATAATATTATATCCACAATCACTAAAGAGCAAACCTTCTTTATTTTCTATGTGTTTGTTGCTCTGTTTACTATAAACCTTTACTATTCCGCCTTTTAAGAGATTAACAATAATATAAACTGATTTTGTACTTTTAATGTAAATTTTTGAATAAGCAAACCATTTCTCAAATTCCAGTTCATAAGGCAACTTTATATTTACTGATTGAGGAGAATAAGAAATCATTGCTCCAACAAAAGATCTTCCGCAATAATCACATAGATATCTGTCATCAATTCCATTATGCAAATAATAAGCAGTATTAATATTTTCTAAGAGTTTGTCAGCTATTCTTCTTGCAAGGGGATACTTTTGTGATAATAATTCTAAACCATGCAAAAGAAAATATTCTGTATTCCTGCTGCCATAATCGCCGCCAAATGTTCCATCAGGATGAACAAAATATTTTATAAATCCAATCATATTTTCAATAAGTGGCAGAATTCTTGAATCTTTACTTAAATGATAATAGTTTGCTGCATAATCTAATGCTACGCTTAAATAACCTAAATCTGCACCACCATACTCAGGAAACCAGCCTTCTTTTGTTTGAAGAGGAATTATTTTCTTTAATTTATTATCAATTATAATCAAAATGCTTTTTTTCTTAAGGATTGTATAAGCGCTGTATAAAGCGGCAATAGATGCAATTTCTTGATTAACAGCACCCTTCTCTTTCCATTTCGAGATAAAGTTTACAGATTTAAGCATAGCTCTTTTTAAAGAATCATCGTTGAGATTTAATAATTTATAACTTTCACAAGCAGCAAATAAAGGGAATACTGTTGGTGGGTAACTATGTTCATTTGGCCAATATTCATCTCCGCTTCCATCAGAATGCAGCTTATTTTTCCAAAAATTTAATGCAGCAAGAATATATTCTCTTATTTTTTCATTTTTATAATAAATATTTGATTTATCTTTCCATGTATATAACTGCGCCAGAGCAAGCATAGGCTGTTGTTCTATAAGTGAAGGAAAATCATTAATGCGGTAATGCCAGTATTTTCTGTCAAAACAGCCGTATGTTTGAGAAGTGTAATCTCTATCAAGCTTTGTTAAGATTCTAGGAACTATATTGTTCATTACAAAATTAAGGTAGGGATTAGATATGTTATTTTTAGTCATAACTATTGTTAAGGAATAATTATTAATTTAAAAAGTTAATGAAGTTTTATTGCTTTTGAGTAATATTTTATAAATAAAAAAATAATCTTTATTTCAAATAATAAAATTTAAAGAGAAAATAAACTACTTTAATATATCAATTAAAGCAGGCAGTTTTGTTTTTAAGTCAGAGAATTTTAAGTTTTTAATTGTTTTCCAAATAAATCGTGGTCTAAAGTAAAATTTAAAATAAGCTTTTTTCATATATTTAGATAACTCTTTTGTTGTTAAAGCCGTAGCATTCATAACCACAGAGCTGTTTTTATATACATTATCTAAATCATTGATAACCCAACTATTATGTGCTGCCATTTCATGAATCTCAGTCCCAGGATAAGGAACTAAATATGAAAACATTGCATAATCTGGATTTAATTCAATCGCAAAGTTTATTGTTTTTTCGATATCTTCTTTTGTTTCTGTCGGATTTCCTAATATAAAATTGGCTGCACATTCAATACCAACTTCTTTTGTGAGTTTTATTGTTTCTCGTGCTTGGTTCAACGTAATATTTTTCTTAAGCACAGTAAGAATCCTTTCAGAACCAGATTCAACACCATATGTTATTGAATAACATCCAGCATTTTTCATTTTTGTTAGAAGTTCATTAGTCATATTATTAACGCGTGCATTACAAAGCCATTTTACTTTAACATTATTTTTAATGATTAAATCACAAAATTTTTCTATTCTATCTTTTCTTAAAGCAAATTCGCTGTCTTTAAATATGATTGTCTTAACATCAAACTTTTTTTGTAATTCCTGAACCTGAAAAAACATTTTTTCTGCACTCATAAAACGATATTGGTAGCCAAATATTGCTTGAACACCACAAAATATGCAGTGATAAGGGCAGCCTCTGCTTGTTATCATGCTTGTAAACGGAAATTCAGTAATTTGTGGTGACCAATATTTGTCGATAGGAATAAGATCATATGCCGGCATTGGCAATAAGTCCAAATCATGAATTAATTCACGTTTTGGTGTTATAATTATTTTTTTTCCTTTTCTAAAACCAATTCCTTTTACTTTATTTGGGTCACTACCTGATTCTAATGCTTCAATTAACTCTTTAATTGTTGCCTCACCTTCACCAACAAGAATATAATCAATATTTTCATCATTTAGGCACTCTTCTGGTGCGACAGTAATATGTGGCCCACCAGAAATAATTTTGACAGACGGTTCGATTTCCTTTATCTTTGCTGCAAGCTTAAATGTACTTGGTCCATTTGCAGTTGCTGCTGTTATTCCAACTATGTCTGGCTTAATTTCTTTTATATAATTAACTGTTTCTTCAAAACTTGCACGCAACACATTCGCATCAAATACTTTTACATCATGCCCCATTTCTCTAACAACGCTTGCAAGAAATAATATACCTAGGGGAGGATAGACTAAATTGGAAAAAATCTTATCTTCAAATGGTGGTGGATAAACAAATAAAATTTTCATTTTTTTCTCTAAATTTTTTTAGATTTCTGTGATATCATTTTGCCTTAAAATAAAAATTGCTTTATCTAACTTCAAAAAAGACAAATGGTTTAAATAGTTTGCGGAACTTTTAAATCTATAAGCTATATTCATAAATTTCAATTTTGAATAATTCATTGTTCTGTTCATATTAACTTTTTTTCAATTATAATTTAATATTTTAAGTGCAGAAACTTTTTAAACTATTAATCACTTCTTAAGTTTATCTAAAAAATGAACAATCCTGACAAATTTAAAACAAACTATGGAAAAAAAAAGGATTAACCAAAAAACAATTGAATTATTTTTTTTGTTAATATTGGTCGTTTCAACATTTTCTGTTAGATTTTATAATTCTGGTGAACTTAGTGGTGGAGATGATTCCGAGTATGCCCAGCTTGCTATGCATATAATCGAAAATCCTTCAAGAGCGATTTATCCTTCTTTTCCAGATGAACCTACTTCATATGGTGGTTATAAGTATAATCGGCCATTTGCAGCAACACCTATTGTTCCATTTATTTTTATATTTGGCTATACTAACACTGCTGTTAAGCTGCCAAGCATAATTTTTGCATGTTTAACAGTTATTGTTCTATATTATTTATTAAAAAGACAGTTTAATACAAAGATAGCATATCTTGCCACTATTTTGTTTGCATTTCTTCCATTTCATATTGCTTTTTCAAGAAGCGGATTTTTGCACAGTGCTTTAACTTTCTATGTAGTATTAACTATTTTTTTAGTGATCAAAAGTATTGAAGAAAACAAACCACATTATACTTATTTAGCGGCATTTGTTTGTTTAGTTAATCTATTAACAACAGATTTCAGAGGAATCTTACCCATATTATCTTTAATTCCTTATATAGCAATAAAAATTTATTTTTCAGCTAAAACAGGATTAAACAACAACAAAAGCCCATCTCAAATAAGCAGACAATTATTATGTAAGTACAAGCATTTTATTATAGCAACAATTATAGCACTATTTATCTATTTTTTATATATGCTGCTGCCTTGGATTCTATGGAACGATACTTCATATTTAAACTGGTTCAAGATAATATTAATACATAGTTTAGGAATAAACAAGGCATATATGAATTATAAGCCATTTACTGAGAATATTCTTTTAATGGGTAAGTATTTAATTCTAACTCCATTTATCGGGCTAATATTTATTCCATTATTATTTGGGTTAATTTACTCCTTAACGAAAATTGTAACTCTTGCAAAAAGAGTTAGAAATGTACATTATCTGTTGTGGTTATCTTATTTAGCTGTGTCATTGCTTTATTATATCAACAAACAACCTTATGTAGAAAGACAGACTGTGTTTAGTCCGGCATATGTAACATTTGCAGCAATAGGCATATATATAGTATATATCTCATTTATCCGACAGAATAAGCTGTTACTTCCATTGTTAATTGGCTTAACTACAATTTATTGGATTATAATATTAAAATTCTTCCCTTTTTTGTTTTCTGTTGATATTAAAGGGAACTATGTAATAGAAACAATGCTAAAAACCACAAATCAGTACTTTTATTTATTTATTATGTTTATTGTTTTTTTGGCGGTTATTTTAATAATTTACATTTCAAGAACAAATCTTCGTAAAGAACAATTAAGAAAGATTGCAACAATATTCATTATTATATTTCTCACAATCAATATACTTTCAGCTAGTTTTTTAGTATTATCTGGTGTTGGAATCTTCAAAAGGCCAGAAGCAATAAAAATAGTTGGTGATTTTCTGAAAAAAAATACAGAAGGTATTAATTATTCTTGCCTAGCATATAACGAAGACAAATCTCTGACATTTTATACACAAAAAATATGCGCAAACTATAAAATTGTTAATGTTTCATGGATAGAAAAACAAGTAAAAAATAATAATCTTAAATTTTTTATATTTAATCTTTATCAAAAAAAAGTGGGAATTGGAATAGAAACTTTAGCTGATATCTCTAAATCATATCCCGCTCAATATGAATGGATAATGAATAATACTATTGATGTAACTGAAAAAACCGGTTTAACTGCAAATAATCCTTATTTTAGAGTCAGAGAATATGTGAATCCTTCTTAAAATTTAAAGAATAACAAAAAAATAAATAGTTTTATCATCTATTAATTATGGTTGGCAGTATTTATTATTATTAAAATTATTAAAAATCACGTATTTAACTTGAATATGGCAACTTCACAAAACATATAAAGCAAACAGCGTTCATAGTTATATGCAAAATTTGAAAAAATTAAATTTTAAAAATATTAATCCTGAGTTATGCAATAAATGTGGAACATGTGTTGGGATTTGTCCTGTTGAAGCATTAAATACAAATAATGAGGAAATTCTTTTTGATAATGATAAATGTATTTCATGTAGTCAATGCTACAATAATTGTCCAGGGATTGAATTTAATTATCCGCAAATGAACAAACTTGTATTTGGTGATAATAGCATAGTAAACAAAAAAATAGGATGTTATAGCTCATTGTATTTAGTGCAGTCTAAACAATTAGGCACAAGAAATGGCGCATCTTCCGGCGGAGCAATCACAACGATTCTTTCAAAGGCATTCAAAAAAAAATTGATAGACGGCGCTATTGTAGTTTCAATGTCTGAGAGTAAACCATGGATGTGTACAGCAACAATAGTAGACAATCTTTCCGATATTAATCATGCTAAGGGATCAAAGTATACACTTATTTCCTTAAATAGTATTTTGAAAAAGACAAGGCAGTTCAAAAAAATAGCTTTTGTCGGACTGCCATGCCATATACATGGTATAAGAAAATTACAAAAAAATAAACATAAAAATGTAAGTAACATTAAATATATTTTAGGATTATTTTGTGGATTTAATGTTTCAAATAATGCAACAAAGTTCCTGATAAGAAAACAGGGCATTAAGTTTAAAGATATCCTGAGTATTGAATACAGAGGTGGAAAATGGCCAGGTGGTTTTTTAATTAAAACAAAAAACCCAAAAATAAGCAAAACCCATTTCTTACCTAAATATTATTATGACATTGTTGATACAATGTTTGTTCCTAAAAGATGTTTAATATGCATAGACTATATGGCTGAATTTAGTGATATTTCATTTGGTGATATTTGGTTAGATGAGCTTAATCGGGAACCATGGGGTACAATGATTATAAGAACAGAAAGAGGGAAAACTCTTCTTGAGCTTGTAAAAAACAGTATCAATCTTAAACAACTTCCATTAGAAAAACTTATCAATTCTCATGAACATAATATTAAACATAAAAAAATTGGTGCATTTATGAGAATGGATGAGTATAACCAAAAGCCAATTTATGGTATAAGTCCACTGAAACATACAAATGCTGAAGGAAGACGAATAAAACTCGAATCCTTTATTTTTAAAATTGCAACATCCAAGACATTTCACATGTTTGCAGAACTTATTCCTTTGTCAATTATGGGTTTAGCAGCAAAATTGAGAAGGAAACTACTAAAAAAAACAATTTAATAATTAAATGAAGGAAATGTAAATGAAAATAACACTAAAAAAGATTGTTGCATTGTTACTTACAATTGCAATATTTGTAGTAATCTTATTTAATATTAATACAACTGAGTTTCTAAATTATTTTTACGAATTAAATTTGTTATTTTTTTTAATATCTTTTTTATTTTATGTGCCATTGTATTTAGTCATAAGTATACGATGGAAAGTTATTATTAATTATGATTATAAAATTAGCATGTGGGACTCAATAAAAATGTGTTTAGCAGGCATTGGTCTTAATTCATTTGTCCCATCAAAACTAGGTGAGCTCTCAAAAGCATATTTTTTAAAAAAAGAAGGGGTTGATATAAAGAGAGCTATAAATTGCGTTGTCTTTGAAAAAGTTCTAGATATTTTTACCTTATGTGTTTTATTTTTGCTTGGTTTATTAACTGTAAATAAATTTAATTATGTGTTTGGCTTGCTCATCTTCTTCTGTCTTATCATTATAATGTTTACTATACTTTATTTTAAAATTGATTTTTTAAATTCACCTCTTTCAAAAAGATTGTTTTGGTTCTTATTTAAACATAAAAAGATAGAAAATATGATAATAAACATGCAAGGATTTGTTTTTGAGCTTAAACAGAATAAAATAAGGCTAGCGGCTATATTTTTACTGTCTTTATTGTCTTGGCTAGTCCAACTTTCTCAAATCTATTTTTTATTTTTATCTTTAAACTATTTTGTTCCAATAAAATTAATATTTAGTCTTGTGCCTGCAGCAATTTTAGCTGGTTTGGCTCCTTTAACTATCGGTGGGATGGGTATACGAGATTCAGCGTTAATATTCCTTTTCTTAGATTATGCATCCCCAAGCTTAATGGCAGGCATTGGTGTTTTATTATCTACAAGATATTGGGTTGCTTCACTTATAGCACTACCTTTTTTAAGAGAATATATAAGTAAATAGTTGTATTTTATATTCTTTTTATTACAAACCAAGTTTAATACAACAATATGTCACGCACTTTGTGTATAGCGATGGACTTTAATAATTGTATAAATATTGTTAAATAAATATAGCCGTGGAAATATAATTTAATTATCAACGCCCATGCTTATACATTTGAGCTAGTAGCTTGACATATTAGTTTTGATACATTACATCGACGACAATAATGTTTTATAATTAAGTTGCCGTGGTGCTTGGTTCAAATAGTGCCACACAGTTTGCTGTGGCTGGGTAAGCAAATTTGAGGCAGGTTTTTTGATTTAAAGCTTATTTGTTTAATCTTTTTGCAACAATCATAATGTTGTTGCCACGAATATATTTTTCAAGTTTCTGGTCTATTCTTATTAAAAAAGGTGCAATTGCTAAAAAGATACATTTATAAATTTTAAACAATAATGTGTTCTTATCTTTTTCTAATTCTGCTTGATCTTCAAAGTGAGGATTTTTAATAGTATAACCTATTTTTATTATTTCCATAAAAATCTGTGTAAAAAAATTAAGGCCATATTTTACGTTTAATACTTTTAATCTATTTTTCTTGAACATAGGCAATAATTCATTTTTTGAATAACCTATTTTATGATGTGTTTCATTGCCATGCATGTGGCAAATTTTTGAAACACGCAAAATGCCGTCAATAGATGGTGTACTTAATATAATTGTGCCACCAGGTTTAATAATTCTTTTAAGTTCTGCAACAAAGCCATACCCATCTTCAACATGCTCCATTACTTCTGATGTAATTACATAATCAAAAGAATTATCTTTAAACGGAAGCATTAACCCATTACCATTTACCCATTTCACTTTCTTGTTTTGTGAAGCAAACTTAATTGAGTCAAATGAAATGTCTATTGCATAAACATTACATTTTTTACTAAAAAACCAAGCCATAAAACCCATACCACAACCAACATCTAATAATTTTTCGTTTGGTTTTGGAGATATACTTCTATTTATTAGCTTTAGACGAAAACAAGTGCTTATATTATACCTAAGTGGGTTTTGATTTATACTAATCTCACTTTTAAATCTTTGTGTTTCATCTTCAGTATGTTTTTTTGGTTCCATTTTATCTCATCTTTTTAGTTTAGTTCTTCATTTAATTATTCTGCATATTTTAACTATGATTTTATCCATAACTTAATTATTTTTACATTTGGCGATACTAGTGTTGAATAAATCTCTTTTTGTTCAAATTTTTCTAAGTTAAGTGTGGCATTATTTTTAAGAGTTAATAAACTTATTTCTTTTTTTATGTCTTCTATCTCAACGTCGGAGATTATATAAACCTCTTTTCCAAAATAAGTTAAACCATCAATTTCCTTAAAAGAAATAATATCAGGAAACAACACCTTATCATTTGTTTCTTTGAGTGATACTACTTCGAATGCAGGGTTAAAATAATAATCATAAAACACCTCAATTCCCTGCATACCATATTTATCTTCGTTAAAATAAACAAGCAATTTTGAACTGTTAGGTAGATTATTATTTGCCCACTCAATTGCCATACTACGCTGAAAAGACCTCTTAATAAAAGTGTTTGACAAACTATTAAGCGTTGAGTTTTGAGTGAAATCAAGCATACTTATTACAAAACCATTAGTTAATAACATTGAAAAAATAATATATGCTATTACAACTGTGATAAGATATATTTTTATAATTTTTAATAATTTGGATTTAATATTTGAAAAAAAAGAAATAGCTAATAAAGTAAAAATAGGTACTATACTAACAAAAAATCTTGTTCTTGAAACTGAAAAATGCAGAAGATTACTGTTATAATAGGGGTTTAAAATTAGTATTAAAACAAAGAAACATAAAGCAGATAATACTACTAAACACCATTTTTTACAATTATTTCTTAATTTCAGGGTGGTTTGTTTATTATTTAAGAAACAAAGTGCTATTAACGGAATTAAGGGCAGTAAAAGAAATATTAACGCTACTGCATAACCTTCTGCTAAATAAGGAATTTGCATAAAATGTTTAATTGAAAAGAATTTAAAATAATCTTCTCCCCAACGACTTGGTGTTAATAATTTATTTCTCATTAGCCATAATAGTGAAGGCAACAAAATAAGTATTAAAAAGTTCAAGTGGAGTATTTTTCTTGTTTTGATAAAGTAATAAGCATGAAGAAATAGAAACGGAATAAAGTATCCTAAATAATTAAGTTTTGTCAATGTGCAAAGGCCAAATAGAACAGCTGATAATAATAAACCACCCTCTGAAAAATAAAAGAAAAATCCTAGCGTGAATAAAAAAACAGATAAAGATTCAGCAAGCGGTAAAATACCACCAGCATAATATAAAAAGAATGGATTGAATAATACTAACAACGTTGCAATTACGGAAAGCGATATACTTAAATTAAGCCTTCTTGCGAAAAGATAAACAACAACTAAAGTTAAAGAACTTATAACTGTCGAGGTTATTTTCAAACTAGTTACTGGATTATCCAACAATATATTAATTACCGCTGCTATTAATGGAAAAAGCGGTGGCCAATGAAGATGTGGCTGCCCGTTTATGGAATAACTAAAATTTTCTGATAGATTTTTAACAAGAGTAGCAACAGATGCTGAATCACCTGCTAACATTATTGTTTTTATTGCCGAAAACTTAATAATCAATGAAATAATTAAGAGAATAATAATCAGTGCGAAGTCTGTTCGATTTAATTTTAAATTCTTCATAGCAACATCTCCCCTGTTTATCTGATATTTTTAAATGATAATAAAAACAAATGATTTAAAGTGAAATATAGATAAAACCATTATTTTTTGCTTCTTCTGGTTCAAACATATTCTTTATATCAATAAGAACAGGTGTTGAAGAACTAATCTTAAGCAGATCTTTAAGTGTAATATCAGCAAATATTTTATGTTTATTTATAATAATTATGCAGTCAGCATTTGAAATTTCATTAAACATATAATTTTTTACCCCAAAATGTTTTTCAACATCATTATTATCTAATAATGGTTCATAAGCAATAATGTTAAGATTATACGACTTAAGCTCTTCAATAATATCCTTCGCTCTAGAGTTTCTTAAGTCTTTTACATCTTCTTTAAAAACAAGCCCCATTAATACCACTTTTGCATTTGTAACTTTTTTACCAGCTTTTATCATATTCTTTATTGCAATATCTACTACATGTTTGGGCATGAAATTATTAACATTTCTACCTGATAAAATCACTTCTGGGTTATAACCCAATTCTTGTGCTTTATAAGTGAGGTAATATGGATCAACACCAATACAGTGGCCACCAACAAGTCCAGGATAATAGCGATGAAAATTCCATTTTGTTGAAGCTGCATCTAACACATCTTTTGTAGAAATACCTAACCTGTAAAAAATTAGAGCAAGTTCATTAACTAAAGCAATATTAAGATCACGCTGTATATTTTCTATTACCTTTGCTGCTTCTGCAACTTTAATACTTTTTGCTTTAAACACACCAGCAGTTATAATCTTAGAATAAACCTCTGCGATTTTATTAGTTGATTCATCATCCATTCCAGAAACAACTTTTATTATTTTATTGATTGTGTGTTCTTTGTCACCTGGATTAATTCTCTCGGGGCTATAACCTACTTTAAAGTCAACACCACATCTCATGCCAGAACACTTTTCAAGTATGGGAATACATTTCTCCTCAGTAACACCAGGATAAACAGTACTTTCATAAACTACAATACTCTCTTTTTCTAGATTTTTACCAATAATTTCAGATGCAGATTTAACATATTTAAGATCAGGTACATGTGCTTTTGTTACAGGTGTTGGGACAGCAACGATTATAAAATTTGTTTGTTTGACTAATTCAGGATTACTTGTATAAGTAATATTAGCTTTTCTTAATTCTTCTTCTGATATCTCATTTGAGGCATCATAATACTGTCTAAGCTCACTTACCTTTTTTTCATTTATATCAAAGCCAACCACAGGCATTAGTTTACCAAATTCTACAGCTAATGGAAGCCCAACATATCCTAAGCCAACAACACAGATTTTTAGTTTATTTTCTTTATCTTCCTGCATACAAACAACCTCCTTAAACAAAATATCTTTCTTATAGGTTCACCAATACTATTTTCCAGATATCTACCAAATATGATTAAAAACTCTGGACCTAATGGAACAAGCACAGTTGTTCTTTCTTTTTTTATTATGAATCTTGTTTTTCTGAACAGTTTTATAATCTTTCTTCTTGTTAAGAATGAACTTGGTCCTTCACTGTGATGTAACTTTGTTTTTTCAGCTAACCAATGTAATGGCTCCCATAACACATTTGGTGTTGTTAACAATAATTCACCATCATCTTTCAGTACGCGTTGCAATTCATTTAAAAATGCTTTTGGAGAAGGCATGTGCTCTAAGCTTTCAAAACAAATAATGTTATCAAATGTTTTGCTTGGGATTATTATACCATCTATTTTAAGAGGCAATTCTTGAAATTGTCTAACTTTAAAATTAATATTTTCTTTTTTTAATCTTGTCTCTGCTAACTCAATAAACCTTTTTGAAGGGTCCATACAAACAGCCTTTAATTTATCTTTTTTTTTTCGAGAAAAGTATAATGTTCCTTTACCTGTTCTGCAACAAATATCAAGCAAATATGCATTGTCCTTTACTGCTATAAGTTTATACCCGTCAATAAATCTTCGAAAATAGGAATATGTATTTTTATTTATCTCATCGTAATCTTTAACACTATCCCAAAAATCTCCAACATCTTTTAATGTCCATTCTTCTTTCATTTTGCCTACCTTTTATTTTTCTTCTCTTCTATTTTCTTTAATATTATTTTTAACAATTAAATCAGCTAACAAACCAAACAAAAAAATTTGCAAGGAAGATATTAATAGTACTATAACACTAATATCTGCTATCTTTCCAATGTAAAATATAGTGTAAAACCAGACAAACATTGCAAGCAAAAACATAGCAAAACTAATTAGTGAAAACATTTTAAATGGATTAAAGTAAGTAATTATCCTTATAATAATGCTTATGAACTTAATAAAATCATTTAAAGGGTGTATTGAAGAATTTCCCTTCCTTTTTTTGTAGTTAATCGGGACAAATTTAACCTCATAACCATTGGAAAGACATGCTAAAAGATGAGTCATAGTAAAAGAAAATCTTTGTGGAAGCAAATGATAAAATTTTTTAATATTATCTTTTTTTATAATTCTAAGCCCGCAATTTAAATCAGGTATTCTTATTCCTGTAAGAATCCTAGCTAAGATCGTGAGAATAAATTTGGCAGGTATTCTTAACAAAGGAATTTTAACTCTTTTACCAACTCTTGCTCCTGACACTAAATCATAATCTTTTGAGTAATGAATCAATTTAAGTATATCTTGTGGAAGATATGTGCCATCACCATCTAACATCGCAATCAAATTGTTTTTGGCGAAATTAATACCTGTTTTTAAAGAAGCACCATAACCCTTATTATATTGATGATGAATAACTTTAAGATTTTTAGTTCTTGTTTGCAAACTATCAAGTATTTTTCCGGTCTCATCTGTTGAAAAATCATTTACAGCAATAATTTCATAATAATAACCACTTGTTTTCATCACAAAATCTATTTCCTGAATTAGTTCAGCTATTGTTTTCTTTTCATTAAATATTGGAATTATAACTGAAATACCATCTTTTCTCTGTTTTTTACTCTTTTCGTTATTATTCATACTTATTTTCATTTTTATACCATTCTATATATTTTAAGATCCCCTCTTGTATACTTATCTTTGGTTTAAAACCAAGAAGATTCTCAGCTTTGCTGATATCTGCAAGAGTACTTTCAGCTTCTTCTGTTATTTTTGCTGCATCAATTATCAGTGCTTTTTTGTTTAAATTTTTTTCAATTATGCTTACTAACTGTGTAATTTTTACAGAATTGACACTACCTAAATTAATTACCTCAAATCTGTTTGGGAGTTTCAAAGAAAGAAGGATTCCATCAACAATATCACTTACATACGTAAAATCCCTGCTTAATTCCCCTTTTCCGTAAACAGTGATTTGTTTGTTTTCATCAATTGACTTAACAAACTGATACACAGCCATATCTGGCCTGCCTCTAGGGCCATATACTGTGAAAAATCTAAGGCAAATAACATTTAAATTATGATAATCACTAAAAAATTTACATATTTCCTCAGCAAGTATCTTAGTATGGGCATATGGGCTTAATGGTGTAGGTCTATACTTTTCTTTAAGCGGAAGATTAGGGTTATTGCCGTATACACTAGATGAAGAGCCAAAGATAATTTGTTTTATATTAAATTCAACACAGAGTTTTAATAGACTTAAGGTACCATGAACATTCACATCAAAATATATCTCTGGATAGGTTATAGAATATCTTATGCCCGCCATTGCAGCTAGATGAATTACTCTGTCAATCTTTTCTTTTATAAAAATTTCTCTAAGATTTTTATCTCTTATATCTAATTCATATAACACAAAATTTTTGTGTTTAATCGCTTCAGAAATATTCTTCTTTTTCATTGTTGGGCTATAATAATTATTGAAATTATCAACACAGACAACTTTATAGCCCAAGCTAAGAAGCGATTCACAAACATGACTCCCTATAAAACCCGCTCCGCCAGTAACAAGAATATTCATTTTATCTTTTCTCCAATAATTTAATCACTTAACATACTTTAGTGATTACAAAAATTAACTACGCCCCACACTCAAATAATTAAATCCAAATTCCTTCATCTCTTTTGGCTCGTAAACATTCCTGCCGTCGACAATATTTGGTTTAGCCATCAACGATTTAATTTTATTAAAGTCTAACTGCCTGAATTCATCCCATTCTGTGACAATAACCAAACAATCAGCACCTTCAACACATTCGTATGGTGTTTTTGCATATTCAATACTATGCTCTGGGTTAATTTGATTAATATGTTTCTTTGACTCTTCCTGCGCAACAGGATCAAATGCCCTAACCTTTGCGCCGTTTTTCTGCAATTCTTCAATTATCACTATACTCGGCGCTTCTCTCATGTCATCTGTCTTTGGTTTAAATGCTAAACCCCAAACAGCAATTTTTTTGTTGCTTAAATCTCCTAGCAATTGCTTTATTTTTGGAATAACATACTTTTTTTGCTTTTCATTAACATTATCTACTGCCTCAAGAATAGATCCATCGCATCCTTTTTCTTTTAATGTTTTAATTAATGCTTTTACATCTTTAGGAAAACAGCTGCCTCCATAACCAGCACCTGCCTGTAAAAATCTTGAACCTATTCTTTTATCAAGTCCCATTCCTTTTGCAATCTCTTTTATATCTGCGCCGACCTTTTCGCACAAAGGAGCGAGTTGGTTCATGAAACTGATTCTTGCTGCCAGCATTGCATTGCTTGCGTATTTTATCATCTCTGAGCTTTTGATGTCAGTAATCATTACAGGATTGCCTGTTCTTTCAATGCCCCTGTAAATCTTTATCATTGCATCCTTTGCTTTTTCACTATCAACACCGATAACAACCCTGTCAGGACTGAGAAAATCTCTTATTGCGCTGCCTTCTCTTAAAAATTCAGGATTGCTGCATACATCAAATCCATATTGTGCATATTTCTTTATGACTTCTCTTACTTTTTCAGCAGTGCCAACAGGGACAGTACTTTTATTTACAACAAGCTTATAACCATTCATGAACCTGCCTATTGACTCTGCTACTTCGAGAACATATCTCAGGTCTGCACTACCGTCTTCACCTTCAGGTGTTCCAACAGCAATAAAAACAGTATCTGAGCTTTCAATAGCATACTTTGTGTCTGTTGTGAATCTTAATCTGCCTTCTTCAACATTTTGTGCCACAAGCTCATTTAAACCAGGCTCATATATTGGCACTTTGCCGTTTTTCAGCATTTCTATCTTTTTTTCATCAATGTCTAAACAAATAACATCATTACCTAAATTAGCTAAGCATGCTCCTGTTGTCAGGCCGACATAGCCAGTTCCTACCATGGTGATTCTCATTTTGGCACCTCTGCGATTTATTCGTTGATTTTTTAGCCAATATTAACTGTTTAACTAATACTAACGCTTCATCCAAAAATTCAACAAATTACTATTTTCTGCAAAAAACAATAATAATAGCCGAGCGAGCCGAGGCTGTAAGCCGAGGCGAGTAGGATTTTACGCAGTAAAATCCGTCCGTGCCATTGATATTATTGTTTTTTGCTCATGCATTTATTAATAAAGTATAAACAATTTTTGGGTGAAGCCTAATACTAATCTGAAAACCAATTGCTAAGAAAAAAATATGATTTATAAGTATTATTAAACTTAAAATCATATTTAATGAAATTAGTATCTCAAACCCTAAAAAAATTGAAAAAATCCGTAACCTTTATAAATGATTCTTTTATCCTTCTTTATGTGAACGGCCATAGCGGCTTGGAACTACCTGTTCCCATTTCGAACACAGAAGTCAAGCAAGCCCACGTATCATCGAGTACTGTACTTCAGTACGGGAAACTTGGTTCGCTGTTCACACCTTTTTTTAAGGAACGGAAATCAAGTCCAATTTTTCTTTTTTTAAAAATTCTCATCAAAAAACATTTAAATCAGCAGCATATACTATTCTTAATATGGCAATAGGCAATATATTTGAGAATATTATTAACCTAATTCTTTCAGTTAGTGTCAGTTCTATGCCTACACCAGCACAATAAGTGCGCTCATTGTTTCTAAATTTAAGCTCTTAAGGTTTTAAAGCTAATTTCTAAGCATTAAGAAGCTAATAAAGCTTAAAGAAAAAACTAAACATGGAGGGATAAACATGAAAACAAAAAACAAAGAAGGAATAGCAAAAAACAGAAGTGAAGAAAGAACACGAAATACAGATGGAGGAAGCATGTTCGCTTTGAGAGGCAACTCTCATGAAGATATTCCATATAAGCAGGCAATTAGGCTGGATAGGATTTATAGGAACTGGCAATATGGCTTCTGCGTTAATAAGCTCATTAGTGAAGAAAGGGCACAAAGAAATAATTGCCAGCGATAAAGATACATCTCAATTAGACAGAGTAAAAGCTGCTTATGGAATTGAGACAACTTTAGACAATTTGCAGGTAGTAAGTAGAAGCAATACAATAATTCTGGCTGTTAAACCACAGAATCTTGAAGAAGTTCTTAACGAAATTAAAAGTGAAATAAGTAATGACAAAGGCACAAATAATAAATTAATTGTTTCAATTGCAGCAGGCAAAACATTGCAATATCTTGAAGACAGATTAAATTATTCAAGGATTGTGAGGGCAATGCCTTCAATGGCGATAAAGTATGGATTAGGAACTTCTGCGTATGTGTGTTCTGGTGGTTGCAGCGATACTGATAGAAAAGCAGTCGAATACATTTTTAACAGAAATGGTGTTGTGTTTGATGTCGAAGAAAAAGATATGGCTGCAATAACTTATCTTGCGTCTTTGCCAGGATTAATGGCCAAATATTTGAGAGCCATTGCCTTGACGCTGAAACATTATGGATTAAGGCCAGAGATAACAAAAGCTTATCTTTCCA
Source organism: Candidatus Woesearchaeota archaeon (assembly GCA_018303325.1). Lineage (GTDB taxonomy): Archaea > Nanobdellota > Nanobdellia > Woesearchaeales > DSVV01 > JACQSP01. The sequence goes on along the minus strand of JAGVYH010000002.1, from coordinate 9,297 downwards.
GTATCTTAAAAACAACAGCTATGCTGATAGACAGCAATGAAAGCTTTGAAAAAAGATACAGGGCAGTAGCATCAAAAGGCGGAACAACCCAAGCTGCGCATAAATATGGCTTAAAACATGGGTTTTACAAAACATTAGCTGGAATGGTTGGCGCAGCGATAGAAAGATGCAGGGAACTGGAGCGATGACTGTAACATATGAAATAAGATTGTAAGTAAGGCGTTTATTTTTCTTTTTTTATTTGTTTAGTTCCTGGGCGCAGCTGCACGTCTCATGATGAAATTTAGTTTAGGTTTACAAATACCAATTTTTCTAATAAAATTCTTTAAAAAACATCTTCATGAGATAGCGGTGGACTTTAATATATGTATATCTTTAGTTAAAGTCCACGAATGTATGCATGGAGTTACATATACAAAAATTAGTGGCCATGCCTACACGGTGGACTGCGTCCCACAAACGAGTTGTGGGCGGAAAACAGAATTTTGAGCAGAAGAAAAAATATTAAGAAACCAAACCTCAGCTAAACAAATACTTTTAATTCAATGTTTGAAAATTATATTTTATATACTAAAAGCAATTAATTTTCGAACAAATTAATTGCTTTTGTATATACAAAAGCACAAAATAATGTTCGATTATTTTGTGCTTTTAGTATACAACTTCGGCAAAGAGCCTGTTCTCGTTTCTCTTATCAAATCTGCGATTTCATTATAATGGATTAATCTTCTTCCACTCAATGCTTTGTTTATTATAGAATAATATCTTTTCATAAAACATTCTTCTTCAGGATGTTCAAATAATTCTCTCATTCTTTTGTAAGCTTCCAGCAATGGTTCTTTTGTTAAATCACCAAAAGTTATAGGAATAAAATCACAAGCTCTTAAGTTGCCATCTCCATCTACATACATATGATGAACTCCTCCTGCACCGCAGCCAAACATACTTTTGTCCTCGAAATAAGAAGCGCTGGTAAGCTGAGGAAGTGCAGGATTTTCATTGACTTGTTTATGCATTCTAATCAACTTTTTTCTTGCTTCAGTGCTAAGAGGCAGTTTTTTTATACATTCGCCGCTTGGAACAACATCTAAAACCAGTATACTATGCACCCCTAATTCATTTACAAATTCAACATACGTTTCTAAATCATCTATTGTTTCTTCTGTTACAACAACACTTGAAACAGTGTATAATCCGGCTTCTAATGAACATCTAATTGCATTTATCGCTGTTTCATAAGAACCAGAAAAGCGCAGTTTGTCATTAATACCTTTATCATAATGGTCAATACTGACAGAAATGAAAAACAGACCTGACTGTTTAAGTTTTCTCGCTCTTTGTTCTGTCAAACTAAGTCCAGAAGTATATAATATTGTCGAGCTTCTTTCATCTACACTTGCGATAATTTCTTCTAAATCTTCTCGCAGAAGAGGTTCTCCGCCAGTAAGGCCGATGATTGGAACTTTGAGTGCTTGTACTTGTGAGATTATATTTATTAATTGGCCTAATTCTAACTCTCTTTTCTCAATTTTGTTTCTTTCAATTTCTTTTTTTTCAAGTTCTCCCAATCCTTTTTTTTCTTCTTTGCCCAACTCAGAAGTTAATATTGGCTCAATTTTTCTATGCTCTCCTTTCTCAGCATTATTTAGTTTAGCGTCATAACTGCAATAACTGCATTGATAATGGCATTTGTTTGTTACAGCGATGTTTGTTGAGATAGGATATTCTGTTCCTCTGTTAAATACACCTTTAAATGCCCTGCTTGGAAACGGCGGCAGTAAAGAATTTATTACTATCTTTCCTTCGTGTCTGATAAACTTTTCATGTCTTAACATCCTGAAGTAAGAAGGAATCTTACCTAAGTCTAAACTAGAAAAACTACAATTAAGCCTGTAAAATTCTGCAATAGCTTCTCTTTTTGTTAATACTTCTCTTGTCATTTTTCTCCTTCAAAACCAGAATTTGTTAACTAATATATCTATCGTAAAATAAAAATTAACTTTTTAGTTAATTGATTAAATTTATATATTAAAACCATTTTCTCAGGATTATGCTTCAGCCTGAAAGAAAAAACCCGACAACAAAAGAGCATATAGTGAATATTCTCTCGACTGATATACACAGCACAGCAAAAAAGGTGTATCACAAAGTTAAGCTTTTAAAGCATTTAACTTATCACGCTGTCTTCAAGCTCCTTAATCAGATGGTCGACGAGAAAATCTTATTAAAAGAAGATATGGCTTACTCATTAAATCCGTTCTGGATAAGGGAAATGAAGGAGTATTATCAAAAGCTTGAGCAGTCTTACCTAAACAAAAAAGAGGCGCAGATTATAAGCAAGGATACAAAGGAGTTTGTTTTGCCGTCTCTGCATAACGGTTTTATAATGCTGATGCGCGCTTTGGAAAGGGGAGTTTTTGGCGAGAGTGATATTGTTGTTGGTCATTTTTCTCACTTGTTGTTTATACTTCTTTCAGAAGAAGAGATTGATTTGTTAAAGCGGCTGGGCAGGAAACATAAATTTTATTATCTTGTAAGGCATAATTCAAACCTTGACAAGATGATTGCATATTATAACAAACAGACTTTTAATTATAAAACAAAATTAAATGTACCATGCGCAGAACCTTTTTATTTGTATGTTGTCGGTGACAAAATTATACAGATAAACATTCCTAATGAGATCCGTGATGCCATGGACAGAATTTATAACACCAAATATTCAACAACACTGTTTCCAAAGCCTAAGATAAAGCAAATTACAACTTTTCTGAATGAGATTGCAAATAAAAAAATCAATATTCATGTCCATGTGATTGAAAATAAAGATACTGCACAGGAAATTAGAAAGAAAACATTGAGATATTTTGAATAATTCTTGGGACTGTAAGAGGGTGTAAGGTAGTGTAATAATTTTTGTTTTCTTTTACTTGTTATATTCTTTCATTATATTTTCTATTCTAATTTACTCAATTTCAATAACTGCTGTTTTTTCCTTCTCGTTAATCCGCTTAATTATCTTGTGCCCTTTGAGTTTCTCGCCAATTTCTTTCCAAGAATATTTCTGTTTGGCTTTATTCAGCTCTTTCAGAATTTCATCTATTAATTGGTAATTGTGATAAATTGCTTCGCCTTTTTGCTGGTTTTCTTCTATTAATTTTTTCAGTCTTTCAATGTTTTCTTCCTGCATTAGAATGATTCTTTCTTCTTTAGAAATATGCTTTGTTGTTTCTTTCTCATTCTCCTGATGTTTTTTTGTAACATTATGCTCTGTCAAAGTTTTATCCAAAGCTTCATTATAATTTTTGAATTCCTGCTTTGCCTTGTCTTTAAAACAGATTAAATCAAAAGGAACAACATCTTTGCCTTCAACAATAAATGGCCTAATCTCTAACTTTCTCATATGTTCAATCTCTTTGAACAGAGCGTTTATCTCTTTATCGTTAAGCTCTTTTTTACTTTTATCTAAGTTTGCTCTCCCCAATAACTCTTCTGAATAAATTCCTCCTAATCCCAAATCCATGGCAAGTGCCTTGACTATATTTTCTTTGTCAGTTGAAGAAACAAGCTCTTTTAATTCTTCTTTTTTCAGTTTTAAAAAATTATATTTTAATTTTGGATATTCATAAGGTTTGCCCTTAATAATCTCCCTGTCTTTCCATTTCTTTGTCTCAAGCGCTGACATTATGATATTTTTATCGTCTGTTAAAATGAAATTGCTTGGAACAAACAATTCTGTAAACAAATGATACTTGCCTTCCTTTTTTTCAAGAACAATTTCTAGGATTCTTTCAAAATCAACTTGGTTAATTGCTCTTATTCTTGCATTATCCAAATATTTTCTTAAAAACAGGCAAAATCCATGTGGTTTTTCAGGCGTCTCTGGCTTGTAATCAGTAAGATACACTACATCAGGAGACCTAATTCTCAAAAACTTTTTTCCAAGGTTAGGAATATGCAGTTGGATAACCAATTCTTTTTCTAAAAGCCAGATTTTGTTTACTTTCCCGTCTATTAAAGACTGAAACTCTTTGACAAGACAGGCAAGCTCGATTGATGATATGGATGTTTTCATTTCAGTTTCCTCTCAAATTCATCTCAATAAACTAATCCCATCACGCCTGATTTCATTAACTAATTTGCTTTTTTTGGAAAATGTTTTGGCAGTGAAGAAATGCACTTGAATAATTTTTTCAAATTTAGACTCTAGCTTCTTCACAATCTTTGTAACTTCTATTTCTCCGCTTAAATCATCACTAAAAACAACAGCTATGTCAATATCAGAGCTAATCGAAGCATTCCCCTTAGCATGAGATCCAAAAAGAATAACCTCGTCAACATCACATACTTCTAACAGCATCCTTAAAAATTCAGATAAGATGACATATAAATCATAATCAAGGAATTTAATATCCTTTTTTTCCTTCTCAATAATTTCTTTAATAAGCTTAGTATATTCATTGTCGAGATTAACATAATAAAATTCTTTTTTACCATTTTTTTCCTTTATAATAATCCCTGCTTTTACTAGTCTGTTCAAGCCGTTGCTGAGTGGTGCATTGCCCAAACTAGTATATTCAAATAACTCTTTTCTGCTCACCTTTTTTCGCGGTGTTTCAAATAATAGTTTTAATATCCTCCAGCTGGACTTGTAACCAAAGATAGGCTCTATCAACATTTTAGCTTCTCCATTATTGAGAGATATGGAACTATAATATTCTCAATAAAATTTTTTGCAAAATACCACAGCGTAACATTAAGCACAGCATAGTAGCCAGCTATTACAGCATATTTGAAATTTTTCTGCTCTAAAAATAGTTTGGCGCTGTTAAAATCAATATTGTAATTATCAAAATGAAAAGAAACATATCGGTCTTTTTCAACTTTTTCTATCTTTTTAATTATTTGTCTTTGTAATAATTCTTCATAACTTACCATTTTTAGTACCAATACATACCAAAAACAGTATATTATATATAAATTTTTCTATTTTGTACCAAAAATAGTACAATAATTTTATTAGTTAGCTATATCACCTTAACTTTCTAACAACCCCTTTGTTTGCATCAACCTCTACAACATCGCCGTCTTTTAAAACTTTTGTCGCAATTTTTGTGCCAATAATGCATGGAATCTTTAATTCTCTTGAAATAATCGCAGCATGGCTTGTTATTCCTCCTTCGTCTGTAATAATTGCTGCTGCCTTTTTCATTGCTGTAATCATTTCTGGTCTTGTCATTGATGCAACAAGTATATCGCCTTTATTGAAATTAATTAAATGATGTGTTGTTTTTACAATCTTTACTGTACCTTTTGCCATACCTTCTGACGCTGTTGTACCTTTTATTTCCATCAATGAGTTTTCTTCTTTATCAAAAACAGTTTTATGAATGTTCTCTGCAATCTCGCCACTAATAATTTCGTATCCTTTCAAAGTATTAATAACCATTACAGAAGATCTTCTCTCTTCAAATATTTTTGTGTCTGCTTGTTTATCCTGTTTATCCTTCTTCCTTATTTGTTTATTTCTCTTTTTCTCAAGCAAATCCTTTAGTTCATGGATGAAAGTATATTCCATGTATTTTTTATCTAAACCTAACCTTCTTCCGAACTCATCAATAAACTTTCGTTCATAATGCGTTGCCATAAGCACATATTTCTTTCTCTCATCCTGCATGTACCCAAATACTTCACTTATTTTTATAAGAAGTCTTGAAGTTTCGTCGAGATTTAGCTTCTTTATAATTTCCTGTTTTTTCTGTTTTATTTCTTTTATATTATTGTCTAATTGCTTCATTTCGCTGACAGGATCTTTGTCTATTATTTCAATGATTTGGGTTTTAAAATACTCTTTATCCAAACAAATATCTTTTGCATAATTATTATGCAGCCAATGATATTTTTTTGCATGGGTTTCTAATTTTCTTATTATTTCTTTGCTATTCATCTTGTTATCCAAATAGTTTTCAGTTTCCTTACTTTTTTCTTTATTTTTCTCTTTTTCTTTAAGCAATCTGCCTTTTTTAATCTCGCAAAGCAATTTAAGCCTGTCTCGATATTCTCTTGTAATAAACGATTCATCAATCGGGCTAAATAATGCAGTGTAATATTCATTAAATTTCCTGCCGACTCCTTTTTTCGAGATTATTTCTTTAAAATGCGGCATCAAAAAATCATCGGCATGCATAGAAAATGCATCCTGTATGCCTATTGCAATGCCATACTCATCCAAATAAGCATTATACCATTTATAATATAGTTTCAGAAGTTCGCTGTCTGAAAGTTTAATTAAATCAGTTTTATCTATCCTCTTCATAATTTCATTAAATCGTTTAATTCGTTTATGCCAGTCATCACGCAGATTATATGGCAGCAATGGATTTTTGTTAGTCTTTTCTATAAACTTATTTCTTAGCCTTACCATATCCTCATTATTCCAGTACCATTCGCCGACATTATTTTTAAAATAAAATACAGTTATTTTGTGGCAGTCACCAAAATATTTAAGTAATGGCTTTATTGGCTCTTCGCCAACAGGAAAAAAGAAATGCAGGACACCATGAAAGTTTTTATGCGTCCATTTCTTCTTGTTTAAATCATATTTTTTTATAATGTCATTTGCGTTCATAATTTGTTAATTATCTTATTTAATTTATAAATATTTGGAAGAAGTGTATGTGCCTAGCAATTTTAATAATAATGCTGCTGCCTCAAATTTGTTGCAGTGGCATTTAGTTAGTTTACTTATGTCAGGAACGGAAATCCAACAATATCACCGCAGGATTTCCGCCACCGGCGCAGCCGACTGTAAGGGGGCTAATCTTTTCATTCAATCGGCAGTAGCATTATCTATACGATGGCTATGCGCATACGAAGAAGTAAGAAATTAAAGCAATATTCAGCAGCGTTCAAAATCTACCTAACACTTACACACTTAGCCAAATTTTTCGGCCGATCAATCGAAACACCCAGCACCACACCGACATAATAGCTCATCAAATGCCCGATAATGCCAGCATATATCGCAAACTCAGCATCATCACATTTAGGTACAATTATTTCACCTTTGCCTTCAATGTTTGAAATAACAATCGTATGTGCTCCCCTTGCCTCGACTTCTTTTGACGCAGAAATCATGTCCTCATTATTGTTAGGAATTAGGCTTATAACAGGAACACCTTCTTCTATTAATGCAATCGTGCCATGTTTAAGTTCGCCTGCCATCATACCTTCAGCATGAATATAATCAATCTCCTTGAATTTCAGGGCAATTTCTCTTGCCATTGGATAACTCATGCCTTTGCCTAACACAAATATATCTCGTTTGCTCGCAAGCTCGTTTGATATTACTTTTATTTTGTCTTCATTTATTGCAATTGTCTGCTGAATCTTCTTAGGGATATGTTTTAGATTAATCTTGTAACCTAATCTTCTGGCTAACTCTAACATTACAATAACTTGATTAGTAAAACTTTTTGTTGCTGCAACGCAAACCTCTTGTCCAGCAAGAATTTCTATGCTTACATCGCTCATTCTTTGTATTGTAGAATACGGCACATTAACAATAGATGCTATCTTAGACCCTGCCTGTTTTGCCTTTTTCACTTCTGTAACAATATCCATTGTTTCTCCTGACTGTGAAACAGCTATGCATAATGTATCTTTGTCAAACTTAATGAAACTTTCAACCTCAGATGCAATAATACAACTGGTGTAAATCCCTAAATGATTCAAAAGTATTGAGCCGACAAGACTTGCGTGATAACTTGTGCCGCAGGCAATAAACACTATCCTTTTAGTATTTTTCATTAATTCTAAGAGTTTGTTTAATTTATCATTTTGGATTGTTTCAAAAGAATTAATCAATCTTAAACTTACTTGCGGCTGTTCTTTGATTTCTTTTATCATGTAATGTTTGTAATGCTCTTTTGTTTCATCTTCCCTTGTCCATTCAAATTCAATAATCTTTTTCTCTGTTTTCTTTCCATTCTTGTCATAAAACTCATATTTATCTGGAGTGATTATTGCATATTCATTATCTTCAAAAAATATTGCTTTATTTGTTTCATCGCTGAAAGCATATATATCAGATGCTAAAATGAACTTATCTTTGGCTAGACCAAGAACTAAAGGAGAATCACGTTTGATGGCATACAAGATATTAGAACCTTTCTGCATCAAAAGGATTGCAAAAGTGCCTTTTGCTTCTTTCAAAAAGGATTGAATTGCCTTAGTAATGTCATTGCCCTGCTTAAGCTTGTCATCAAAATAGTGAGGGATTACTTCTGTGTCTGTCTGGGTTATGAATTTGTAGCCTTTTTTCACTAATTTGTCTTTCATATCTTGGAAATTCTCAAGGATGCCATTGTGCACTACAAACAGAGTTTTAGAGGTGTTGAAGTGAGGATGTGCATTTGTATCTGTGACTCCCCCATGTGTGGCCCATCTCGAATGTGCTATGCCCGTAGTTGAGGTCAAAGAATCATTGACCTGACTCATGATTGAGCTAATCTCACCAATTGCTTTGCTAGCAGTGCCATCAACAAGCACAAAACCAGAACTATCATAACCCCTATATTCCAACCTCTTCAAACATTTAAGAAGAGTGCCCTTTACTGAGAAAGGAGTAATTGATACAATTCCGATTATTCCGCACATAAGACAAGCTATCAGAAAAGGCGGTTTATAAAGTTTAAGGAAAAAGAATCTGGATTAATGCTACTTAACCAGTTTATATAATAATCCATTCGGTGCTTGGAATGAAGCAGCTCCAGCCCTCAAAGCAAGATAAGCCTCTCTGAAACTTGGCTCAACTATCAAGGGTTTATCAGTTCCTGTGTTTGGCTCGCTTACGCTCGCCATTCTGTTCGCTTAGCTCACACGACGTACCCCACGCACAGCGCTATCGTAGCTGTTGATGAACCTGTCCTCAGCAACGAAATTGTGGTCGTTGATGAGATAGCACGCCCGCGCAATTAATTCTGTTGGTTTATCTTTTAATTGTGCCTCAACAACATTTTGTCTTAAAAGATATATTTTCTTTCCATTACCTGGATTTTCAACACCATAAACTCCATTAAACAGTTTCTTTTCCTCATCTGTGTTACTGCCAGAGGATTCAATAAAACAATAGTCTGCAACGCAATCTTCAGTTTTCAAATTCAAACCAGGATAGCGCATGGTTAGGGATGCATTCCCATTTATTGCACTCATAACATGCTGCTTCATAGCATATGGAAGTAAAAAGAAGTCATTCCGTAAGATTCCATTATAAGTATCTTTTTGAAATCTGTCATC
>JAGVYH010000075.1 GCA_018303325.1 Candidatus Woesearchaeota archaeon | reverse complement strand
TTGCTGGGAAGAGATCCTGAAATCATTGAGAGAAACTATCAAAGATTGTCAGCTCTTGGACTGAAGAATGACAAGATAGCATCACGAGCTGAATTGCTGGGAATGAATCCTGAAACCATTGAGAGAAACAATCAGCATCATGTTGGATTATTGAGAGAGAATTATCAAGACAGAGCATCTGGACGAGATTTGCTTACAAACCAAGCGCAACTATTAGGGATTTCTCCAGAAACAACAAACGCAAATGTTCAATTTCTCTATGGATTGGGAATCGATTACCATGATGCGTTCTTGCTTGGCTCAACGCCCCAACTCAAACGCAATAAAATGGCTTGGATGTTAAGAGAATTATTTAATTATAGAAATCTTACTCAAGAGAAAAGAAGATATGCTATTGCTGGTTTATATGATTTTGTAAGAAATGATTTTCAGAGATGGGCGAGGCTGAGGCAACCCACAGCCGAGACCCTCGAAAAATAAATTTGGGTGGAGAAACCTGCAAGGTTTCGGAACCGTTAAATTCCTCAGACTGTCCCACAATTCAACACTGTTCTTTGTCGGAGGCATGATTTTGCATTTTGGCACGGGCTTATTTTGCAGAGATTCGTGGTTGGACGAGGTCGCCAGTATACACTTTTGGTAATTGTGGGACGGCTTCTAGTGCTACACTCCCTATACTGACAGCTGTATTGTTTTTCATTTTATCACCAAATACTTTGAAAACAATATAGCTATCTTATTTCTTATGAGTAAACTTCCCAATCGCAGCAGAGCTGCGGAGCTTTATTTTGCCAACGCTTCAGATGGGAGGTTTACTCTTAAAAATGGGTCACAGCAGAGCTGTGGGGTTTATACTAAATGAAAAGTGCAAAATAATCGAACATTATTTTGCACTTTTGTATATACAAACGTGATTAATTTGTACGAAAATTAATCACGTTTAGTATACAAAAGTCCTTGTTTTTTGTTCGGAAGCTAAGGACTTTTAGTATATAACCCATTTTTTTTGAATCAAAGAAGTGGCGAAGTTAAGTATTAAACTTAAACCTGTTCACCCCATTTTTCTCCGTAAACTTTCCGCTTCTTCAGAAAATTTTTCGACAAAATTTTTCTCATTTAAATACTGTTTTCGGAAACAACACTTAAACTCTCTTTCTCGTCGGAAAATTTGCGGAAATTTCGGCGGTGGTTATAATAAGGAGTTCTGCTATTAGTGTTTATCATAACTGCTTATGTTTATCATTGCTATCTTTGTTTACCATTTTAACAAAAGAAGAATGGAAAGATAATGAAAAAAGAAAACCAGCCTAATGATAAGGCACCTGCCTGAAAAATCATTAAGTACCAACCAATAATATACTGGTCAAGATATATATAAAAATGTTTTGAATTTGTGCAAAGCCGAGGCAGCCTAATTGGTAAGGCGCCCACCTGAAAAGCGGGTTGGGTACCAACCAATACCCTTATGGGTTCGAGGTTATGGGGGTGAGTGAAACTCCTGTCTCCGACGCACATAAACAAAAAGAAAGAAATAAAGACAGAAAGTAAAAAAACAAAAGAGGTGTGAGAAAATGAAAAAAGTCGGTGTAAAATTTGGAGTTTTAGTGTTAGTTTTTATTTTAAGCAGTGTTTTCAGTATTTTTGTTGCTGCAAATGAATGGATTATTATAAATAAAGTGTATGTTGATCCTATTGCTACAGAAGCAGGAGGGGAAGCAATAGAATTGTTTAACCCTACTCAGCAAATTATTGATATTTCTGGTTACACAATAAAGACAGAAAGCAGCAACACAGACATCACAATACCAATTAATTCAAAAATTTCTTCAAATAGTTATTATCTTATCACAGATTTTGGTTGGAACAGTTTAAAAGATAATGCTTCATGGCCAAAGGCTGATCATGAAGAAGCAATGACTTTATACAATACAAATTCAGGGATTGCATTAGTTAACAAAAACCTTGAAATCATCGACGCAGTTGGCTGGGGTGACATTGCTGAAATAAGTTCTGACCTATACGAAACTTCAGCAGCACCAAACCTGCCAGCTGGCTTTTCTTTGAAGAGAATAAATTTCCAAGACACGAATAGTAACAACAATGATTTTATGAGTACTACTGGGATAGATTTAATCTTTTATAACAGCAGCTTTATTTACAATGCGAGTGATGATGATAATAATAACACTGAAGAATCACAAAACAATACCGAAACAAACACAAGTTATGATATATTTATTGAGCTCCCAGTTGTGATTAATCTTACAAATTCTGCGCCGACAATAATAGATTATAATCTAAGCGCTGATGAAAGCGAAGATGCAGGATATCAAATAATGCCAAATGCTGGAGAAACAAAAGATGTAGAAATTAATGTTATTGTAGATGACAACGACGGAAATGAAGATGTTAATTATGTAACTGCCTTGATTAGTGCGCCAGAGTTTGTCAAAGAAATCCAGCTTAACAAAACCGCAAATGTAAGTAATGGTGCCTTGTTTTCTGGCAATATAATCATGAATTATTATGATACTCCTGAAAAATATAATATTATGCTGACAGCAAAAGATTCAAATAATGAAGGTGAAGAAAAAAATTTTGATTTTGAATATTTAGGTATGGTTTCTTTTGATATTGACACAGAACTATTGGTCTTTGACGGCGTGAAAAACAAAGAAACCAAAGAGATTGTTGGTGATGCTAATTTCTCAACAAAAACAATACCCACTTTAAAGAATTTAGGAAATACTAAATTAGAGGTTGGCGTTTATAGTAATAATTTGGCGCTTGATGGAAATGTAATGCAGTACAAGTTTAGCGGTGATTATAACAATATCACAACAAAAATTGGGGCAAGTGAAACATTAAAACAATTGAACTTTGGAGCAGAGAAAACATTGCCGTTGAGTTTAAAGATTGCATTAGAAAAATATCTAAAGCCAGATGTATATCTTGCTAATATCAACATCGTTGGTGTTGCTTCATGAAAAGATTAAGTGGGATTTTATTGGCGATGTTTTTGTTTTTTATTTTGATTATTATTTTTTTAAATCCTCTGTTAAGTTATGCAACAGCCATAGGAATAAGCCCTGCAAAAATTTATTTGAATGAATCAGTTAATAAAACAATTACTTTGATGAATCCCAATAATGAAACAGTGCAATTCACCTTAACCAGCATGAATGACGCAGTTGCATTTAATAAAATAAACGGGAAAATAAAAGCATATGTAAAAGAGAGCATAATAGTATTAATCAACCCGCAAAAAAGTTTTGAAAAAGGAGTTTATGACGATATAATCTTAGTAAGTGCATTCAGAAATAAAGATGCTAATTTTAGGAATAGCATTGGCATAAAAGTGTTATTAAATATTACAAAAGACATTAATGCAACAGATTATTATTTTTATGATGATTTTGGTAATGAAACTATTGAAAAACTAATAGATAACTCAACAAGTGACAGTGAAAGGAATCAAACAATTAAACCCTCTAATCTTATAACAGGCATGGCTGTGTTTTATAGTGGTAAGATTAAAGATAATAATTGGGTAAATCTTATTGTAGTGGTAATATTTATTGTGGCGCTGTATTTCTTTGTGAAAGAGAAGAAAAGCGATGAGAAAGAGGAGATGAGTGAATAAAGAAAAGGTAAAAAGAAGAAAATAAAGAGAATAAGAAAAAGAAGATATGAAAAATAAAGAAAAATAATTAACTACCATCCAACCAGTCTTGCCAAACTGTCTTCCATAACCTCGCCGGTTTCTGCGTTAATTTTAATATTCAGTGTATTAAATGCTGCAGTTATAAAAGTGATGTTAAACACAAGTCCGATATCAAGATGCTGCAAGATTAAGATGTTCTGATTAATAATTTCTCTGGCATATTTTTCTTTCTGAACCCCTGTGGCAATCTCAATTGCTTTATCAGAATCAAATGCTACTTTGTTTAAGTCCAGCTTTTTTAAATCATGCTGTATTTCTTGAAATGCTGGCTGTTCTTCCATACGTATTTCACTGCCCCTATCCTCAAATGTAAACACTTTCTGTGAATCTGTTGAATAATAGCCAATATTAGTATTTGCATTAGTCATTTGAAATACATGAACAAGATATGCTTCATGCTCTTGTTTCCTAAACTCTTTAAACTCACTGCTGGATTCAATCTTTTTTATTAATTCTTTGAATAACATTAAAGAATAGAAAATAGGTTTCATTTATAAAAGTTTTTAAATAAACAATTACCACATTGCTTTATGTCAACAAAACCTACAGCTAAACAAGATCCAAATAAACTAAAGGTTAGGAAACTAAATGTTAATAAACCAAATGTTAGTGAACTAAACGTTAATGAACAAAATAAAAATGAACAATATTTTAATGAGCAGTATATTAACGAACAATTAGTAAAGAAAAGTCTGGAAAAACAGCAGTATGGATTTGTTGGAGAGCACAGCGCATGTAAGATTTGCACATATACAAAAAGGTCTATCAAAGATGAAGATGTTTGCTACAAACAGAAATTTTATGGTATTAGGTCGCATTTATGCTGCCAGATGACTCCTATAATGATATGCAACAACCAATGCATTTTCTGCTGGAGAGACACGTCTGCGCATACTGCAATTAAAGTAAAGCATAAATTAGACGAGCCTAAAGAAATAATTAACGGCTGCATAAAAATGCAGAAAAAGCTTCTTTCGGGCTTAGGTGGTTTTGACAAGACAAACAAAGAAAAATGGAGACAGGCATACACACCAAAACATTATGCAATAAGCCTGACTGGAGAGCCAACATTATATCTTAAATTAGGTGCGCTGATAAAAGAGATTCATTCTTTAGGTTCAACTTCCTTTTTAGTTACAAATGGCCTCCAGCCTGAAGCATTGAAAAAGCTTGAGAAAGATTCAGCATTACCGACACAATTATACGTTTCAGTTGATGCGCCAAATGAAGAATTGTTTAAAAAAATAGATAAACCTTTGCTGAAAGATGGTTGGCAAAGATTAATAAAAACCCTAAAATTATTGCCAGAGCTTGGAAAGAAAACAAGAACTACGTTAAGATTTACTATTATCAAGGGCATGAATGATTGTTTTCCAGAGCAATGGGCAGAGATAATAAAGATAAGCAATCCTTTGTTTGTTGAGGTAAAAGCATATATGTTTGTTGGCAGCTCCAGACAAAGGCTTTTAATTGAAAATATGCCAAGACATCATGAAATTATTGAATTTTCTAAAAGAATATGCGAACACTGCGGCTATAAAATAATTGACGACAAGAAAGAGAGCAGAGTTGTTCTGTTGATGAAGAAAGAAGTTAAAGGCAGGATAATGAAGTTTGATTAGATTTTATGTTTAAAAGTTAAAGTATTATGTTCTCAAATTTTATAATATACAAGTTGGAAAGCAAAGCTTTCTAACTTCTCAGGAATCTCTGATTCCCGAGATATACAAAAGCACAAAATAATGTTCGATTATTTTGTGCTTTTAGTATAATTAATGCCTACAATATTAATGCTTACAACAATTAAATTTCAAAAATCATTCCATAAGGCCCAGGATTCACAACAATAGTATTTTTTAATTTGTCAACAGTATGCGCACCTTCATGAATATGGCCGCAGAAACAATAATTAATATCATGTTTTATGCAAAAGTCCCGGACAGATTTATTACCGCAATGCTCGTCCATTATCTTATCTGCCTTTGTCCCAAATGGCGGGGCATGGCTGATAAATATTGTTTTTAATTGTTTAGAAGATTGATTGGTGAAATTTTTATTTAAGAAAGATTTAGGTTTTGTGTTTCTAAACTTACTTTCAGCTTTTTTTATTGCATCTACAAATTTATGGCTATCTCTCTCAAAATGCATATCCCTAAAACTAAAACCATTAGTATTGTAGCCATAAAATAATAGATTGTTTATTTGGAATATTTTATTGTTCATAAAATAAAGGTTGGTTAGTTTATTACATAATAGCTTCACTTTATTAGAATTTTCATGATTTCCTGTGATTATCATAACCTTCTTTTTTAAGGCATTAAATCTTTTCATTATCAGTTCAATATGATTGCTAAGTATAGTAAAATCACCTGTTACAATAATTAAATCTGCTTTTTTCGCTAGTTTTTCCAATCTTTCAAGTGCCTTATGGCTGCCGTGTATATCAGATACAGTTAAGATTCGCATAAATCTAACGATAACTACTTTTCTTTATAAAAGTAATGAAAACAGAATGAAATGAATGAAATGGTTGTTTATACTAAAAGCACAAAATAAGCCAAAGACAACCGGGTGTGGGACAGAAATAACAAAGTTTTAATCTTTAAGAATAACCACGATTGCTTTTTTTCCAATGTATTTTTTTTGAGAATCTATTTTTGCGCCATT
>JAGVYH010000012.1 GCA_018303325.1 Candidatus Woesearchaeota archaeon | reverse complement strand
TATTTAGTTCCTCCACTATAACTTTACATTAATTTCAGTTTATCCGAAAATTAAAGTTATTTCCTATAGTTTGTTCGAAAACTAATTCCATTTAGTATACAATTCAAGCATTGCTCTTAGCCCAACCTCAATGCACTTATCAACAGCTTCGCTGTAATCCTCAAGGAAAGTTCCTTTTGGCCTGTTAGCAATAATAGGGCAGATTGTCCCGACTTTGTAACTTAATTGTGTTGCCAAATGGAACAAAAGAGAAGATTCCATCTCAAAATTAGTAACTACTAAACTGTCTTCGCCAATACCGGCTTCTTTACTTATTTCTGCTGATTCTCCTAAAGAAATTATCCTGTTGCCATTTACGCACAATGCAGCTAAATATTCCTGCAGCCTTGGAACAGTTACTGGCAAACCAGGAATTTCTCTTCCCTGTGGACCAAAAAAGCCAGATGCAGATGCAGTTATACCAACAGCATATCTTACATCCTGCTCTTGCGCATGTTTTATCAATGCATCAACTACTTCAGGGGTTGCCTTTGATGCATAAGGGTGAATTTTACCTCTAAACCTGCATTCAAGAGGTGTTGCAGCAGTTATAATATGATATGCATTTGTTTCAATATTCAAAACAGTTTCATCTGCAGCAGCCACGTCGTAAAACAAACCAGTATTATCTAGACCTAATGCATAAGATGATATTGCCAATGTTCCGCATTCAATATCTCTCTGCGGGCCCCCAGAAGTGCCTAATCTTATAATAGTCAATGGCAACGCATCTGTCTTTCTAATTCTTGTTTCAAGATCAAATTCATTCAGTCCGTATGATTCAACAACTGCAATTTCATTATTGTCTGTTCCTATCCCTGTAGACATCACAGTTACAGGCATTCCTTGATAAGTTCCTGTTCTGGTAACAAATTCTCTGTTTTGCACCATATATTCGACAGTGTCAAACTTCATAGCAACCAAATCAGCTCGCTTAGGATCACCGACTACAAATATTTGCCTGGCTAGTTGTTCTGGCCTTAAACCAAGATGATAAATAACTTTTCTCTTTTGTTCATCTTTTTCATTTTCAACTATAATTAATTCAGAATCTCTTACTGGCTCAGTCATTTTTTCTACCTCATAACATTAGTCCGTTAGTAATTCCTTCATATTAAAAACTTAAACCTTCTCTTGACTTAACAGTTTATTTACTATTAAACCATTTGTTCTAATCTTAAAACTAATTGTTTAGCTTTTGTTAAATCATCTCTTGTTACTGCCCTAATGAAATTAGTATATTTATTATATTTATTTGTAATGTAATAATCACAATATGCACTAAAACCATGGATAACACCGTAATCTTCTTTCTCATTATCTCTTGATTCTCTAACAAGACCACCTATACAACAAGGTAAAGCAATTGGTCTTCCTATTGTTGTAATTAATCTCTTTACATAATCAATTGTCAATAATTCCATGGTTACATATCTTGTTCCAGTTGATGAAAACTCATTCATACTGACTTTGAAATCACTTTTTACATCTTCACTATCTTTTCCATACACTATTTGTGCCATCATTTTTTCTGCAGCATTAAGACCACCTTTATCTAAAGGATTATCAACTTTAGTTGGTTCAATTAAAAAGTATCCATTTCTAACTATTTTGCTATTTGATTGGATTAATCTTATTTCATCAATAGGAATCATGGATTCTACGGGAATCTGTGCATAAGTTTCCATGTCTTGGTCTGATAATGAATAAAAGGGGAATTTTAGGGGGTCTTCATCAAGAGTTTTACGCATTCTTGTTAATTGTGGCTTTGCTTCAGACCAATTTTTAAAGATAACATCTTGTTCTGGTCCAACAAGAGCTAATCTTGGTTTTCCATCAATTAAATTATAAATTGCACAATCTCCTGTTATATATGCTTTGATGGCAACTCCTTTATCTGTTTGTCTTTCAACAACAATTTGATTTGCAGTTTGTATGGATGCTAAAACAACAACTGACAATACTTCATCAAATTCTAACCTAGGTGCTACTTTTAAATCATTTAAAAGCAATCTTATTATTTCCTGTTCTAATTTTATTTCCATTCTTATCCCCAAAAATAAAGAAATCACTTCTTTTTTTAAATTTAGTGAAAGATAATTATTATACTCTCTCCAAACTAATCTCAATAAGTTTTCCTTTTACTTTTTCGCTTTCTTTGAATTGAAACTCTTTTTTTTCTTGTCCTGAATATTCTCCTAAATATAATTCTTTTACACCGCATTTTTCCTGTAGTTCTTTTTCAAACGGCTCAATCATTTCAGTTAATTCTGTATCAATGCTAATGCACAGCCTAATGAAATCTTTTTTCTCAAGCCCTGCTTTTTTTCTTAATGCCTGAACTCTTCTCATTATGTCTCTTGCATATCCTTCTGCGTCTAATTCTTTTGTTCTTGTTAAGTTGATGTATACGCTTCCGTTCTTAAATTCGCTTTCAACAAACTCTTTCGGCACATCTTTCTCGACAATAATATCCTCTTTTGTCAACACAAACTTTTTGTCGCCAGATGTATAATTGTACTCACCTTTCTCTAACTTTCTCAGAATTGAATTTTCATTTTGCTGCATTAAATGCGCAACAATTACAGGAACATCATTTTTGTATTTTGTTTTGATTGAATTATAGTTTGGCTTTACTTTTACTTTGATTTTGTCAAATTTATCTGCAATAATTATTGACTTTACATTTGTCTGTGTCTTTATCATATCTTCCATTTCCTTTATTCCTGATTTAGTATCTTTATCAGTTGTGACAATGACTGCTTCCAATAAAGGCCATCTTACACCAAGCTGCGATTTTTCTCTCGATGATAAAATCGCTTGAATAACATTTTTACCAATTTCAAAATTTGCCTCGAGTTTTGTGTTTATCATTGACTCATCTGCCTTCGGCCATTTGGTTAAGTGTATGCTTTCTTCTTTCAGTTCTTCTTGTAGCTCTTGTAGTTCTTTTTGGAAACCAAATTCTTCTTTTAGGTTAAGATAAATCTTTTCTGTCAACAAAGGACAAATTGGGGCAAGCATTTTTATCGTTCCAAACAGCACTTCAAACATTACTGCTAAAACAAGCTCTTTTTCTTCCTGAGTACCCATGCTTGCTTTATCCCTGACAAGCTGGACATAGGTTCTTGACAGCTCAAGGTATAATTCTTCTATTTTCCATGGTATTTCGTCAAGCAAATAGTTTTCATAAAGCTCAGAAACTTTTTTTATGGTTGAATTTAATTTTGATAATATATACTCTTCTGAAGATGAAAGCTTTTTCTTGTTT
The DNA here is from genome assembly GCA_018303325.1 of Candidatus Woesearchaeota archaeon. GTDB lineage: Archaea > Nanobdellota > Nanobdellia > Woesearchaeales > DSVV01 > JACQSP01. The sequence goes on along the minus strand of JAGVYH010000012.1, from coordinate 16,672 downwards.
AGGTTGGCAATGGAAACAAAGGAAGTATTGCCACTTTTGCCACTGTTGATTATATCGCTGTTTTTCTTTAAGTCAATTATAAATTTCTGCAGGTTCCACAATATGCTTAGTGTTCTAAACTTGACGGTCATATCTTTAAGATTATAATTTATATCCACGCCTGGTTTTGCGCCGCCTATCATACAATATCTGAATACTTCGCTGCCATATTCGTCAATGACTTCTTTTGGCAGAATATAATTGCCCAAACTTTTTGACATTTTTCTGCCTAATGCATCATTAACAAAACCGTGCATGTAGACTGCTTTGTAGCTTGGGGTTTCCATACTGATCATCGATGCAACAAACAATAGATTAAACCATCCTCTGATTTGATCAATGCCCTCAAGAATAAATTCTGCAGGGAACATTTCCTTGAAAAGGTCTTGTCTGGCAGGATAATAAAGACATGCCCATGAGCTTACACCAGCGTCTATCCACACGTCGAGAATATCTGGCTCTCTGACCATTGTTCCTTTTGAGGTGTTCATTACTCCTTTCGATATCTTTGTTGTTTCTTTATGAGCTTCTGTGCATTTTTCACATTTGAATGTTACATTATCAATAATAGGCTTATGCAGGTCTGAAGGCATATTTTCTTTGCCAGTAAACTTTTCCAATTCTTTTAATGAGCCGATTACAACATAATGCCCGCAGTTTTTATTGTTACATTTCCAAATTGGCAGAGGTGTGCCCCAATATCTTTGTCTTGTGATTCCGTTATCTCTTAAATTAGACAGCCATGAATCAAATGTTTTTGTGCCGGCAAATTCAGGAATCCAGTAAATACTTTTGTTTAGCTCTCTCATTGTTTCTTTCAGGTCTTCTGTTCTAAAAAACCATTGTTCTGTTGCCCTGAATATAACTGGCTCTTTGCATCTCCAGCAATGCGCATAATCATGTGTAACTTCTGTTTCTGCAATTAAGCTTCCTGCTTTATCGAGTGCTTCAATAAACTTCTTGTCGTCTTTCTTAGCTGTCAAACCGCCAAATTGATTCATCTCTTTGGGAAATATTCCGTGCTCTGTAAGATTGTTGAATGGAGGGATTTTATTTTTATGCCCTATTTCATAATCTTCTGGACCGCAGCCAGGCGCCATGTGTACTAAACCAGTTCCTGCGCTTAGGTCAACATACTCTTCGCTTAAAACAACTGAGAATGTCTTGTCGTGTTTCTCGTCGAGTTCTTTGTATATTGGAACAATATCATAAAAAGGATGCTTATATTTTATTCCTTCAAGTTTCTCGCCTTTGAACTCTTCAATAATTTCTAATTTTTGGTTGCATACTGCCATAATAAATGGAGCAGCAAGGCCTTTTGCAACAATCCATATTTCTTCTGTTTCCTTTTCATTATTATCTTTGTTGTTTTTCTGCCCTTCTGTTTTATTTTGTGTGTTATCCTCTTTTAAGTTATTTTCTTTTTGGTTGTTTTCTTTCTTATCTTTTGCCTTTGCTTTTACTTTGACATACTCCAAGTCAGGATTTACCATGACGCCTAAATTAAAAGGAATTGTCCATGGTGTTGTTGTCCAGACAATAAGATATTCATTTTCTGTTCCAATCACTTTAAATTTTAGGAAGATAGAGTTTTCAGTTACATTTTTGTATTCAAGCTCGTGTTTTGCCAGTGCTGTACCACAATGTCCACACCAGTGCATTGTTTTTTCTCCTCTGTAAAGACGTTTGTTTTCATGCGCTTTTTTTATCAGCCACCAACAACTTTCAATATATTCAGGAGCCATTGTGTAATAAGCATTTTCAAAATCCATCCATACGCCTAATCTTTTGAAATCCTCATTCATTAATTTCATATTATTTATTGAGAACTCTTTGCATCTGTTCACGAATTTTCCCATACCATAGTTTAAGATTTCATCCTTGTTTTTCAGCTTAAGCTCTTTTTGGACAGCATTCTCAGTCGGCATACCATGCATATCATATCCTGCCCTATCCCAAACATTTAAGCCCTGCATTCTCTTGTATCTGAGAACCATGTCTTTCAGAGATTTATTCCAAGCTGTGCCTAAATGAACTCTTCCTGAAGTATAAGGCGGGCCATCTAAGAAATAAAATCGCTTGCCTTTCTTGTTCTTTTCCTTTGCTTTTTCGTAGATTTTATTATGTTTCCAGTGTTCAAGGATTTCTTTTTCTATTTGGATAAATAACTGATTCTGTGAAAGTTGAGGTGATTGTGAAGGCTGAGGTGGTTGTGAAGCAAGTTGTGCCTCTGAAGTTTGCTCTGATTTACGTGCTGTATTTTGTGTTTGGATAGGTATGTTTGGCATTATTAAATGTGATTAATATATAATATATAAACATTATTGTTTGGGAAGGGTTATTCACATGATATTATCATTCTTCCTTAGTAGTTATTATAAAGATTTATAAATTGATGTATATTATTTTAATTAAAATGCAAAGCTTAACAAAAATCTTACAATTGGAAGATGATGAACAAATACCTAAAGCAGTTGCGAGAATTCTAAGAAGAGAAGGTATTGAAGTGGAACTAGCTACAAATTACATAGAGGCAGAAGCTGCTTTGAGAGGAGAAGCAGTTAAAGATTTAACAAATGAAACTGGGCAAAGACAATACAGCGGCTTATCTCATTATGATGCAATGCTTCTTGACATGAATGTTCCAAGTGGTTTTGGCTCAGATATTGCAAGAACAGCAAGGGCAATGGGTTATCAGGGCAGAATTGTTATGTTTTCTGGCGCTGATATGCAAAAGGCAAGAGAGCAGACAAGAGGTCTTGAAAATGTTGGATATTTGAATAAACCATATGATTCAGCGGACCTTCTTGTAAAGGCATTGATAGGAGAATATAGCGATTGAGAATATGTGTATTTAACAGAATGGGTTTTTTTGATTTGTGTCTTTTATTTGTATGATAATTATTTATATGATAATTTTTCCGAAATTCTCGTAAAAACCAATTATTCTTTTTGATATATATAATCCATAAAGATAATACTTAAATAATGGTTAGTAACGTTCTTAATAAATATAGTTTTTATTCAATAAATAAAGTTAGATGGTAAGAAGGTAGGGGGTTTGATGGTAACACTAATGTTTCGTCGCGCTTTTTCGTAGTTCCTTCTTACCATCAAACCATCTTATCATCAAACCATTATTAATGAGGTGTTAAAATGCCAATGAAAGATAGAGGAGAAATATGTGTTCTTGCCTGTGATGGCGGTAAATCTTTTGCGGAAAAGATTGTAAAAAACTTAAATGGGATTATTGAAAAAGAGAATACTGAGCATGGCTCAAAAAGATCGCTTGTTGAAATTGTTAAAAGCGGAGAATCACATTTTTCAAACGGTGAAGTAAAAACAGTTGTTGATACTTCAATTCGAGGTAAGCATGTTTTTGTTGTTCAGGATATTGCAAGTAAAGTTCCGCAAGATGCTGCAACAGGAAAGCCAAGATATAGTATAAATGATAATCATAATGCTTTGCTTTCTGCAATTGCAGCTGCCTATCAAAATGATGCAGATTATGTAAGTGTAGTTTGCCCTTCATTATTATGGGATAGGCAGGACAAACGTTTCAAGAGAGAAGGAATTCTTACAAACATTACTGCAGCTTCATTAAAAGCAGCTGGCACTAGAAGAATAATAACTATAGATATTCATGCAGAAGCTGTTGCAGGAATTTATTATACGCTTGATATAAAATATGAAGGATTATATGCTTCAGCACCGATAATAAAATATTTGAAAGATACTTATGGAAATTTAAAAGAGTTGAATTTCTGTTCATTGGCATTGGATGCTGGTGGCGCAGGAAGAGCAATGTATTATGCTCAAAGAGTAGGCATTCCTTTCAAAAGCGCAGGAAAAGAAAGAGATCATGATAAAACAAACAAAGTTGATGGTGCAGAAATGTTGGATGTTGTTACAGGGAATGTACTTGTTGTTGAAGATATGATTGATACAGCAGGCACACTCATTAGAAGTTTGGAATCACTTAAAACTAAAACATGGGGTGTGCAGGGTGTTTATGTTGCCTGCACAAAACCTTATTTTAATGGTGAGGCTGTTAAAAAGCTGGATGTATTATATGATAATGGCAAAGGAATGCTTAAAGCAATTATTGGCACAAATGCTGTAACATTACCAAAAGAATTTGTCGAATCATCACCATGGTACAAAGAAGTTGATGTTTCACAGTTGTTTGCAAGAGCGATTTACGAGATTAATACAAGAGGTTCAGTGAGCAAACTGAAAGAGTGATATTTTTGCATTTTTTATAAAACGGTAGGCAGAATACCCTCAAATTTATTTGTGGGATGAATGCCGTGCCTCTTTTCAGTATTGTGCAAGAGGAAGATTATCCCTTTTTCTGCGTCTTGAAGTATCTGTTGATTTCTTTTGTTGGAATCTCCGCACAAAACTCTCTTTCAAAATCTGCCAAAATCTTTTTTCTTAGCTTGTGAGTATTTGCGTTTTTTGCATACGCAATCCATCCTTCAAGAAAATCGTATAAATCATCATAGCCTGCTTCTTTTGCATAATATTCTTCTTTCAGATTTTGAAGCTTGCTCCTCATTTTTCTTAGATTTGACTTCTTGAGCAATTTAAAAACATAGCATTTTAATGTATTGTTTTTGCTCGCTTTCCTTTTGAAAAAATCAAATCTCTCAACAGCTTTTAGCGTTCCTTTGCCAATCCTATTAGCGAAAGAATCAAAGATAAATGACTTTTCAAAGATTGGCTCAATAATATTGCACAAAGCATGGTGGATAACTCTGTCACGAAAATCGGACTTGCTTATTTTCCTTGTTTTTGGATCGCAAATAATGAAATGTACCAAAGGTTTAGGCTTATACGAATGCAACAACAGCTCAGAGCGAAGCAGCATAAGATTGTGTTCAAGATTTTTTTCAAAGTCAAGAACATAATCAAGTGTTGTCTTGTGCTTCCTTGCTTTTTTGTAAGCAAGAAAGAGATTATCATAACTGCATAATTCCTGCCACAGATCTCGGATGTAGTCCATAATAAAAAGAGTCTCAGTAGCTGGACTATTCCACGCACAGCGCTATTGTAGTTGTTGATGTTCCTGTCGTTAGCATTGAAATTGTGGTTGTTGTTGAGATAGCACGCCCGCGCAACATGTAGCTCTTTTGCTGTATATTGCACTGCTGTTTCAGCCTTATACCCCCGAGAGTATGTGTCACAGCTGTAATTTATCAGATTGGAACGTGTTCAATCTGAAGGTTTCATAGCTTTGTCGCCAAGGCCATAGCAAGAGAGCATGTAGTCCAGCATTCCTCATTCTGGAGAAACTGAGACAAAAAGAAAATGAAGAAAAGAATTAATAAATTTATTGTTTTTTATAGATCATATCTATTAACCCTGTGAGAATAGGGTAAAATGACGTGCCCTTAGGAGCTAATCTGTTAGCTTCTGCTAATGCAGCATCATAAGAAATGACTAGTTGTACGTCACATTTTGCGCCTTGCTCGCTCACGCTCGCCACTCTGTTCGCTTCGCTCACACGACGTACCCCACGCACAGCGCTATCGTAGTCGTTGATGCCCCAGTCGTAAGCATCGAAAAAGTGGCCGTTGTAGAGATAGCACGCCCGCGCAATTAATTCTGTTGGTTTATCTTTTAATTGTGCCTCGACAACATTTTGTCTTAAAAGATATATCTTCCTTCCATTGCCAGGATTTTTAACACCATAAACTCCATTAAACAGTTTCTTTTCCTCATCTGTGTTACTGCCAGAGGATTCAATAAAACAATAGTTTTCATTGCAATTTTTAGTTTCCAACCTAAGTCCTGAATAACGCACAGTTAAGGATGCATTCCCATTTATTGCACTCATAACATGTTGTTTCATATCATCTGGAAGAAAGAAGAAATCATTCTGCAATATACCATTATAAGTATCTTCTTGAAATCTGTCATCCATAAATAGATTACCTTGCTTGCCAAGAAGATCAAACACAACTTCATCATCAACAAGCCTGTAAATGCCCATATTTGCTGTGATTACTCCTTCAGCTTTAACGCCAGACTGCCAATCGTTCCATACTTCTTGAGAAGTCTGCCATGTGTTAATATCAATAAGCGCTAAATTTACCAGCAAGTTTCCGCCTTCACTGACTCTTTCAACAATTTCTTCAATTGATTCTGTCATTTTGTCTACCTCAAAATTATGTTTTCCTTAATTCATAAACACCATTAGGTGCTTGGAATGATTTTTTTCCAGCCTTCAAAGCAAGATAAGCTTCTCTGAAATTTGGCTCAACTATCAAGGGTTTATCAGTTCCTGTGTTTGGCTCGCTCACGCTCGCACTGTTCGCTTCGCTCACACGACGACGACGTACCCCACGAACAGCGCTACGGCAGCTGAAGATGCACAAGTCGTTAGCATTGAAATTGAGGTCGTAGTAGAGATAACACGCATGCGCAATTAATTCTGTTGGTTTATCTTTTAATTGTGCCTCAACAACATTTTGTCTTAAAAGATATATCTTCCTTCCATTGCCAGGATTTTCAACACCATAAACTCCATTAAACAGTTTCTTCTCTTCATCTGTGTTACTGTCAGAGGATTCAATAAAACAATAGTTTGCACCGCAATCTTTAGTTTTCAACCTAAGTCCTGAATAACGCACAGTTAGGGATACGTTTCCAGTTATTGCACTCATAACATGCTGTTTCATAGCATATGGAAGTAAAAAAAAGTCATACTGTAAGATTCCATTATAAGTATCTTCTTGAAATCTGTCATCCATAAATAGATTACCTTGCTTGCCAAGAAGATCAAACACAACTTCATTATCAACAAGCCTGTAAATGCCCATATTTGCTGTGTTTACTCCTTCAGCTTTAACGCCAGACTGCCATGCTTTCCATACTTCCTGAGAAGTCTGCCAGGTGTTTATATCAATAAGCACTAAATTTACCAGCAAGTTTCCGCCTTCACTGACTCGTTCAATAATTCCTTCAATTGATTCTGCCATTTGTTTCACCTTTGATTGAGTATGTATACTAAAAGTGCAAAATAATCGAACATTATTTTGCACTTTTGTATATACAAACGTGATTAATTTGTACGAAAATTAATCACGTTTAGTATATATTATATACATAGAGATCATAAGTAGTTTATAAATGTTTCTGTTACAACTAAGGAGTGAAGTAATATGGCAAATTATTCACTCTTTCCCTTGTTTGTTAAGGTATCGTGGTTTTTGAGCATGCTCAGAAATTTTTACAATTTGAATATATCATAAAAAGTTCTGACATTTTAGCTGATAAGCGACCTCTGCACGAGGGAAAAGTTTAAGTTAAATGGTTTGCGTGAGAAAATTGGAAGCATAGCTTCCAAATTCTTGGAACATTGTTCCAAGAAACCCTCAGCTTTACTTCAAGCTCTGCTTGAAGGCTTACAAATCTCTGATTTGAAAGAGCTGGATTCATCAAAAATCGGAGATTTTTGAGTGTGCTCAGAAACTATGTTTCTGACATATACTAAAAGTGCAAAATAATGTTCGATTATTTTGCACTTTTAGTATATTTTGGGAGCATGTCATTTTAATTTTTATTCTTCTAATTCTCTTTTTTCAAGAATAAGCTCACAACCTAATAATCCATCAGGCTTATCTGCCCTTTTCTTTTGTTTTCTTTAATTTCTATGTCTTCTTTTTTTACTTTCTCGCCTACCTGCTCTTTGATGTTAATTGCTACACTTTTTCCAATAAGCTGGGCAAGTGTCACTATATTTGCTTTCTTGACGTCGCCAACATCCTTGATGCCATGGCTGTAAAGCTTTCTTGCCCTCACTCTTCCTATATTTTCAAGTTTTAACAAAGCTAACAGCTCTTCTTTGGTGCCATATTTTAATCTTGTTCTTAATTTATTTAGTTCAGCAAGCATGTTTTGGTAGGCCAGAAGTTTGCACATCTCTGCAGCTGAATAAATAAGCCAATCTGCTATATCTAATTTCACCTTTATTTCACCAGGCCTTATATCATATTTCTCCAGCAAATATTCTTCATCCATCTCGTCTATCCAGTCCTGAAAAAATAGTGAGGTCTTGAAACTGTTTATGTAATTATCATATTCTGGTTCATATTGAGACGGCTCAAGAACAATGAGGCTGCCTTCTAATTCAACAAGCTTCTGCATAATGTCATCTATTTCTTTTGTTCGGACATTTAATTTTGGCCTTAATTCAAGTGCGCAGCTTATCATGTGCAAAAAAGATAAAGGTATAGGTAAAACGCGCTTGTCCTGCGCTCTTTCCATCGCAAGTATAATTTCATGCGCAGTTAATGGGTCAATGTATAATTCAGAAACTCTTTTGCCGAGGAGGGTTGCAGCATATTTAATTTCGTCACTTCTTTCTTTAAAATCATCTGAACGTTTTCTTGATTTATTACTTCTTTCTTTTTTCTCGTCGAAAAATAGGTTATTGGCTTTTTCTGCTGAAAACAATTCTGCTGCACTTGTAAATTCTTCATTGATTGTATTCTTGTTAAGTATCTCATCAACATAAACTGTTTTAGAGTTGTAACGGCTTTCTTGTTGGTTATATAATTTATCCTGCCCAATGATTTCAATGAAACCAAACTCTTCCAGCATCCCAAGCACTTTATCGATTATTTTGGTAAGATGATACATGTCTCCAAACTGATGCGCCCAGAAAGTTTTATTGAAGAATAAAAGTATCTGCTCTTTTGTCGTCACAAAATTTGTAGCTATAAGGCTCAATAAACAGCTTCTCAATACAGGCTCAACACCAAGCTTTGAATAAATATTTTCAGGTTCACCATTAATAAATACTTCATTTATCTTTTGTTTTTCTGCTTCTGTTGAAGCTAAGGTTATTGCCTCTCCAATCTTGCTGTGCTCTGGCCTTCCTGCCCGTCCAGCCATTTGATGATACTCTAAAACAGGGATATATCTCATTCCTCTTTCATTGTTTTCATTATCTGCCCCAATTTTTCCATGATAATATCTTCTCAAATCTTTGATAATCACTCTAAAGGCTGGAAGGCTGACACCTAAAGCAAGCGTTGGTGTTGCGCAGATTATTTTGATAATGTTTTTTCTAAATGCTTCTTCTATTATTGATTTTTGTTCGTAGACAAGCCCAGCATGATGATATGCAACCCCTTTTTTGAGGCATTCTGCCAGTCTTTCACACTGTTTAGTTGGTTTGGATAACGCATGAAGCGCTTCATCGCTTAGTTCACTTAATTGTTTCTTTTCAGATTCAGATAAGATAATTGTTTTCTTTTTAGAATCAGATAGACTTGTTGCTGTATTTATTTTGCGGGAACTGTCTTCTGCGCACTTCTCAGCGCTTCTTTTTGAATTGCAGAAGATAATTGCCTGCTTATTTCGTTCAAGAGTGTCAAGAACTAAGTTTATTGTTGGATCATCAGCTAATTCTTTGATTGTAATAATTTTTGGCATCGAAAACCTACAAATTAAGTTAAATTTAAATAGTTTTGTTCCAGTTTCCACAAAATACTGTTTTTCGCCATAATAATACCAAAACATTTATATATCACTTATAAGTTATAATCTTATAACATGAAAGTTATAACAACATTAAGCATTAGGATTATGGAAGAAATAAGCAGAGATTTAACCAAAAAGTGGAGCATTAACCTCCTTTCAAAAATAATAAATAAGCATTACAGGCCTGTGCATGCTGCTGTTCAATCCCTTATAACACAAAAATTCTTAGCAAAAAATCAAAATAATTTAGTCGAGGCAGTTTTCAAAAATACTCTTTTATTGGAATTAGCAGAAAAACAAAGGTTAACCAAACATAACAGCAAAGAAATAAAGATTATTGCGGAAAAGTTATCAAGAATAAAGACCTCCTTCTTTTCAGCAGTGTTGTTTGGCTCTTCTGTAAATAAAAAGGGCAATGATATCGATATACTGATAATAATTCCTGATTCAGAAAAAATCACTGATTTTCAAAAACAGGCAGAGGAAATATTAGGCTCATTCTATTCTAAAACTGATTTAAATATTGTGTCAGAAAAAAGCTGCTATGAGATGTTAAACACGCCAAATCAGCTGAATGTAATGAATGAAATCATGAAAAATCATTTAATATTAACAGGAGCAGAAAGTTTTTACAATATCTTAAAAAGGTGGAAAAATGGTTGAGAAAGAAGAAATTGAATTAATAACAAAAAAAGTTAGCATTATCTTATTACTAACAGTAATTTTAATAATTTTTGTCTCATGCAGTTCTAACAAAACAGACACAGTTAAAACAAACATAGTTAAATTTGGAGTTATATCAGATATTCATGGCGATACAACAAATTTGAACTTTTTTGTTAATGAATTCAAAAAAGAAGATGCTGACGCCATCATTATTCTCGGTGACACAAATTACATATTTGAAAATGTCCGTGGAAACAGCGATTATGAAGAGATGTATTATGTGCTTAAAACAATTCTCACAGATTTCAAGAAGCCAGTATTTGTTATTCCCGGAAATCATGAGCCAAAGGAAGAGTATATAACACTAAAAGGAAATCTTAAGAAAGAATTTCCAGAACAAAAATTCCTTCTTTTTGATGATACCCAGCGCGTTATAACATTTAAGAATGTTATGCTTATCTCTGTTTCGGGATATCATTTAAAGGAATATATGCATCCTCTTGGTGGGTTTTTGTTCAATGAATCCTTATTTGATGAACTTGAAATGAGTATGGGTGTGTATGACGCTGTAAGTGAGTTTAATGAAAATAAAGAGGGTAAAATAAAAAGTAAAATGTTAGTAGCGCATGGTCCGCCAAAAGGCAAGAATAAAAACAGTATTGACGCAGTTTTTTCAGGAGAAAATGTCGGGAATGAAATGATAAATATATTTATGAAAAAAAATGACATTAAGTTTGGTATTTTTGGGCATATACATGAAGCAGGAATGAAAGGTGTTGACGAGAATGATGAGTTAGTTGAAGAAAATATTTGGTCTGATTCCTTGTTTGTCAATCCTGGCTCTGCAACCAAATGGAAGATGAATTCTGGCAAGGAGAGTAAAGGAAGCGCAGGTATTCTTGAAGTAGATATAAAAGAAGGCAAAGCACGTTATTTGATTATAACTGCTAAGTAAAGAAATTAAGCAAAAGTTTAAAAATCCAGATTTATTCCCTTATTCTATGCACACATTAACATTCATTGACTTGGAAGCAAGAGTATTAGACGAGCCGGAAAAGGAGAAAGCAATAAAGCTTATTATAGCTGAAGCTGATAAGAGAACAGAGCAAATGCGTTCAATAACATTACACACAAATAAAGGGGATATTGTTGATGGTGCCGAGATATTTGTAATTGCACAAGGGATTGATGATACCCTAAATTCATATTCACCAAAGCCATTTGAATTTGAAGGAGTTCTTACAACTGTTGATGTTATGAATCAGCTTGCACAATTAGATCCTGCGTTTTATGATTATCCTTTTCTCAATGGAAAGAATCTTTTGGCTGCTGTTGAGATAAAGGAAATAGAAGTTATTAATAATCGTGAGAATTTATCAACTGATAACAACTTAATATATTTGAAAAAAAGAATTTTAGGATGTTATGATGAAATTGAAAACTATCTTAAAAAAGCAACTGAACTTTTTGACAAATTTACTGATTCTTTAGACGAGGAAGGTAAAGAATTAATGAAAACATACAGAACAAGGATAAAATCATCACTGGCTCAAATGTACAGGAGAAAAGCATTTTTTACTTTAAGATCAACACCCACACCAGAAGAAGCAACACAACTAGAAAACTTAGCAGAGATATTAAAATTAACCAGAATTTCCGTGGATCTTCACAGGGAAATATTTCAGAATGAAATATTCTTAGATGATTATGAAGCTGCAGGAACTTTAGCTAATCTTGCAAATGCATTAAAGATGTATGGTGCGCAAGACGGGATGAAAGGATTAAAATATTATGAAGAAGCTAAAAAGATATGTGGGCCACACCCATTTATTGAAGAAGGTATTGCAGTATATAAGATATTGAGTAGTTCTGATGATAATAGTTATATGGGTTTGCTTCATTAAGATTATTTGTTTAGGCGATTATATAAACTATTTTTTTCGTTCTTGGCATGTCCAACCCGTTCACTAAGATTTATTAGTAAGACGTTTGACGTAAGACGTGAGACAGTATTCAGCGAACATCATACTTTTAACGTTCTACGCAAACGTTTAACGTAAAACAGTTAATTCATGAGACGGGGGACTGCGTCCTTAGTTACGTGTTGAGAGCGGAAGAAACATTATTGGGAGCGAAAAAAGGTATTAAGAAAGTAAACTTAAGAAAAAAATAATAAAATGGCCCCGTCGTGATTCGAACACGAGACCTCACGATTTCTTTGCCAGCTTTAACCAGCATATCAGTCGTGCGCTCCAAATGCCTAAAGTTTTTATAAAATAATCAACAATTTCTTATTGATGTAGTTAACTTCTCCAGGCTGAGCTACGGGGCCGAATCGTATTTTATATAACAATTAAATTATATAATATAAAAACAAAAAACAAACGCCTCCACCCAGACATTCATAAAAACTGCATTTTTCTGAGATTAAAACACAGTTTTAATTTTGAACTGGGGACCTCGCGGTTTCTTATCGCAAATTAAATAATGCATTACTGCATTGTTAATAATTGCGAATAACAGCCGCGCGCTCTAACCGCTAAGCTATGGAGGCAGTTAACTTGTTTTTGTCAATCTGTTTATACTAAAAGCACAAAATAATCGAACATTATTTTGTGCTTTTGTATATACAAAAGCAATTAATTTGTTCGAAAATTAATTGCTTTTAGTATATTTCTACCAATTGTTTCTAAACTCACTTTTTTAAGGAGTTTCTAGCCTTCTTTTTTAGGGTAAAATAGGTATTTATAAAGATTTTGTTAGGATTTAAGAATTAAGGAGTAGAAAGTAGAAGGTATGTGCATAGCTCTTATGATAATGCTGCTGCCTAATATTTGTTTTCTGAGCAGTTTTATTCGTAAGATATCAAGTGACCGAAAACTTATAAGATATTCATTATATACTAAAAGTGCAAAATAATGTTAGATTATTTTGCACTTTTAGTATATACTTGTAAAGAATGAACAATCGTGTTTTCGGCGAAGAAAACTGATAGCAGCATAATCCCAATGAGAGCTATGCATTTACTATTGTTTAGAATAAGAAAAGAAGTAAATATTCAGGTGTATACAAAAGCACAAAATAATGTTCGATTATTTTGTGCTTTTAGTATATATTAAATGATATTTTCGATTTATAGTAAGTGACGTAAATTTTTATTGAAAATTTAATTGATTCAATTAAATTTTTAATCTTTCAGATTAAATAGAACTTAACAAATAATTTTCATTTAATCTGAAATATACATATCGTGTCACTTACTATACTTCAACAACAAATAACTTATCTAATTTGTTTTTCAAACAACTTCCCCAATAACACTTCTCAGCATATATCCAGTAACTTTAAGATTATAAAACTTGCCTAATTCAATCCTTCCCTTAACTCCAACTATCAAAGGATATGTTCCAATCTGCCTCAAAAATGTTGTTTTGCCGTCGTAAATCTCTGCTATGCAGTCTTTTAGCACAGTGCCAACAGGCAGCAATCTTTTGAGCATTGCATTATCAATCTCCTGCCGTATTTCATTTCTCCATTTCCAGTAATATTTCTTGTTTTTTCTCAGGAATTTGTTGCCGCATTCTTTGTAAAGCTGTGTTCCAGGAAATATTGCTACCTGCCTTATGTTTATTCTGCGCAGAAGCAAATTTTTTACAAGGATTTCTTTCAAATACTGCATATTTGCAGCATGTGTCCTTTTACTTTCATCTTTCAGTCCAAATAACAGATTAATTCCGGGCAGAAAACGTTGCATTCCATTCTCTCCTCTTTCGCTGCCAAATTTATTGATAAGATCAATTGCCCGCATTGTTGTTGCAGGCGCTGAATTAAGATTGTTTGCCTTGACAACATCTTCATCGAATGTTTCTGCGCCGAGTGCAGCGACATTTCCAGATGTGCAGTATTTCACGACGAGCTTTACTTTCTCCTCTGTAACATTCACAGGGTCAACATTGTCTATATGCAGAACATCTATCTTACATTCTTTTGTTTTGCATTTTTTTGTTTCACGCTCTTTTGTCTCACACTCTTTTGTTTCGCACTCCCCTCTTATCCTGCTCAGCATTTCTTCAATATCTTTTTGGCTCCATGAAAAAAAATCGCTTTGTTTGCCTAATCTGAAATAGGTAATGCCCTGTTTGTTGAGCGCTTTTACCTCGTCGACAATATCATTTATTTTTCTGAATTCAAAGCGATGTTTTAACGGCTCTGTGCAAAAACTGCATGCAGCTGCTTTTCTGCAGCCTCTTGAAGTTTCAATTTCTGCGATGATATAATTCCATCCTAACTGCTTGACTATTTTCGCGCCGATAACAGCGCTGGTTGCAATTTCATTGTAGTCCTCACCAATTTCAGGCTTAACTTCGTCAAAAATAATCGCGTCCTGCCTTTCAGCAAATTTTCCGCCTTCTGATCTTGTGCCGAACTCTGTCGCAGCCGGCCCTGTAAGAATTGTTTTTGCAGTCATGCTGGCTTTTTTATTCAAATCATTAAATAGTGTGCTTAATTCCCTCAAAGTTCCAGGCTCAGCAGTTAAATATTTGCCGGGTACATGAACGCCAAGAACAATATACATCTCGTCGGTGTTTTCAAGAATTGTTCTGGTATCTGGAGAATTTTTTGTTAAGTTAAATATTTTTATGTTTGACTTTTCATTCTCTTTTGTTTCTGGCTTTTTGTTGTGATAGTGTACAAAAAGGCGCAAATCATCTATAGTAAGATAATAAATTGGCATTTCTTGGCCAAACTTTTTTTTCAAATAGCCGTATAAATATCGTGGATATGTTCCTAAATAAGGCGGCACGCCCAAACCTGCGGGTTCATCTGTGTAGCAGTCTAAAATAATTTTGTGCATACATTAAAGAAATAGTGAAGGTTTAAATTACTTTTGATATTTTATTGCTATGAGTTTTCGCATTGCTGGTGGCGATAATTCATCGTAACTAGCACCTAGCCACTAGCACCCAGCACCCATTTTAATTTTTCATAAGACGGTGGCTGCGCCCACAAACGGGTTGAGAGCGGAAGAAGAAAAAGTACTATCTCTTACTATTTCCATTCAATAAGATTGTTGTAGAGAAATTCCCTACATTTTCTCCTATTACTTTTATTACTTTTATTGTTGGGATATTAAAAAGAATGCTTTTTAATAAATAACTGAAATGTTCAGTAGCAAATTTCAAGTATCTGAATGTCGGCAAAAATTCTGGGTCTATCAGCTCAGGTATTTTATTAATAGACTCGACGTGCTGCAGACCGATTTTGCCGTAATACAGTTTGTTTAAATCATGCCCTTCTTCAATGAAGCTTTTCACTGCAAAATAACCTCGGAGATAGGCAAAATCCTTTGTGCACCCACCTGACTTTGATGTATCTGTCAATCCTCTTTTTGCCCTGAGTGTTGTTCTCCATGCAAGTTCTTTGTCCAGATAATTTCGCAGATAATTGTATGTTTCTCTAAACGAACTTTTCAAAGCCATGTCAACAGCTATGACTCTTGCAGCATAATTTCTTAGTGTTGTGTTGTCAAGGCATCCATTTATTTCTTCATTAATAACAGCAAGGCCTTCTTCAGTCATTAAATAATTAGGCAGTCCTCTGGCAAATAATTTGTATGGCTGATGCTCGCCATTCTCTGCCCTGACAATATGTGTTCCAACCTCGTGCACAATCAGCCTCTTCAGAAATTTTTCTGAAAATCTTGTGTTTTTCCTCAATAATAATTCCTTCCTTGCGACATTTACAGCAGCATTTGCAGCCATTTCCTTTTCCTTTATATTCCATTTGAATCCGTATTTGATAAATGCATAATCTATTTTTTTCATAACCTGTTTGGTATTAAGAGATTTCTTTTCTTTCTGCGGTTTTAATTTTCTTATCAGATTATTTGCTTTCTCAACCAGTTCATCATCTGGAATTCCATAGCAGAGAACAGAATATTTTGTAAATTTCTCATTTCCCCTGTTTTTCAGCATGTTTAAATTTGCGTAATAAATGTTTCTTGCTTGTTTAAGCAATTGGCCGAAAACTGTGTTGTCAGGACAGATTTCACTCAACTGCTCCTGAAGCTTAGGTATATTTTCCTGATAAACTTCATATTTGAATTGAGGGTTGTATCTCTTAGAATTAAAGAATTTTCTTTTCTCTTCTTTTTCATTTATAGGATTGATTGAAAAGAAAGATACCTTTCTACTAATCTCATCGAGTAGTATGTCTATTTCTTTATTTGTCGGCATCTTGTTTCACCATTAGTATCTACACTTCTTTTTATTGTTGTTTGCATTTAACCATTATACCAAACGAGTATACTATTATGTATATTGGCATATATAAAGGTTTTGGTTTGACACTTTATGGATTTAGTGCATATTTCTTTTTTCCGCGCAGAGTACGGCAGGTCTGGAGCGTAGCGTAAGACCTGCTGGTGAATGCGCTTAAAAATCCCGCAGGATTTTTCAATAGCAGAAATATT
>JAGVYH010000011.1 GCA_018303325.1 Candidatus Woesearchaeota archaeon | reverse complement strand
CCTCTACTAAGAAGCAGACATGATCCTTTGGAATCATCTCTTTGATGTCTAAGGGAAGCAGCCAATTCTGATTTTTCTGTGTTTGTTTATACACCACAATAATCACCTCTTTCTCCGACGAGTTACAACCAATTTGCTGACGAGAATAAGTATTTAAAACTTGTGAATTGTGAGACAGTCTGAGGTATTAAGCGTAGTTTTATTACGCTTAATACCGAAATTTGCCCTAAAATGCGTAATTTTATATATCTGTGGTTTTTTTCAATCCAATAATGAATTAATTGCCCATTAACAAAACAGAAATAGAATCAATTGTTGTGCAAGAATATAAACTTAAAGGATATTCGCAAAAGACAATAGATAATTATCTGCATCACATTAAGAAATTTGTATCCTCGGGAAAACACCCAGAGAATTCCTTCTTGGATTAATAGCGAAAGATAATTCTGACGAAACAGTAAGATCTGCTAGTTTTGCAATTAAATTCTGTCTTAATACAATTAAAAAAGATAGCTCAGAAACAAAGAAATCTGAAGGATTTCTTGTTCCAGAAATGCAAGGAGCATTTCTCGGAATACAAGATATTCTTAACAATCTGCCCAATCTTAAACGGGAAAAGAGGCTTCCAGTGGTACTTTCTAAAGAAGAAATTGAATCCCTTATTTCTGCTACAAAGAACATTAATCATCGGTTAATTCTACAAATAGGTTATTCAGCTGGTTTACGAATCAGCGAGATAATAAACCTTAACTGGCGTGATCTTGATTTATAAACAAAAGTTGTGGACTTATCACATACGCTTTTTTTAAATTTCAATTTATAACTTCTACAATCCTGCATTGACAAGGTATCTTGTGTTTAATTTTATTTAATGCCTTTTTTGCCGTGTCAGCGTGCTGTTTTTCAACTCTGACTGAAAAGATTACCTGTCCTTTTTTAACTCTTGCAGCAATGCCTACTGGTTTTCCAAATGCACGAGCCATTCCTGTACTTAATCTGTCTGCTCCTGCGCCTGTTGCAAGCGGATTTTCTCTGAGAATATGATGCGGGTATACCCTTAATTTTAAATAAAAGCCAAACTTACCTAAATTTTTTTCCAATGATCTGTTACAAGTTAATCTTGCAGATTCAAGTGCATTATGCCTTAACTGCAAAGAATCCATTGCGAGAACATCTAATTGAAAAGGAAATTGTTTTGAGAGATTGCCCATATCATATCTTACGATTTTTGAAGTAGGGCTTGCCCTGACATAATTAAGCTTTCTGTACTTTGATTTTCTTGTATAAGGCCTTTCCAGGAATCTGTAAGAAACGCCTTTTCTCAGTTTTGCCATTTTACATTAAAAAATAAGAGGGTATTTATAAAGTTTATTGTTGGAATTTAAATATTGTTGAACAATATAAATTAATAAGTATGTTAAGCCTCTCTTGCCATTACTCATTGCTTATGCTTTGGTGTTCTTGTATGAAGACTGTATCTCTTCTTGAAAGTCATTATGTCTACTGAAACAGCTATCATCATGGTCAAATAACATACAAAGATAATGACACTGAATATTCTAAACACCCATAATCCTATCTGTGCTTTTATACTCGCTTCAAATATAAATGAAACAAGCATAACAAATGGCACAAGATAAAACCAATAGGTATAAGCCTTATTTGTAATTATCATGTATCTTTCGTTCATATGACCATGCAGATACATTGAATATGTTTTTAAAGTTGATCTTACGCTGAATAGATAATCAATGAACAGCAAGACAACCAGCACAAACAAAAGGTTAAACAGCCAATCCTTTTTTGGGTATGCCTTTGCAAAAACAGTGTATGTTTTTTGTTTCTTTGGAAGCTGTTTGTCTATGGTAAATGATATAATATTTTCAC
The DNA here is from genome assembly GCA_018303325.1 of Candidatus Woesearchaeota archaeon. GTDB lineage: Archaea > Nanobdellota > Nanobdellia > Woesearchaeales > DSVV01 > JACQSP01. The sequence goes on along the minus strand of JAGVYH010000011.1, from coordinate 33,386 downwards.
TTCCTTTTTTTATGTTGGTTAACTTTACTTTTGCTGCCTGCAGGTTCTTAACAGCAGTAAACGGAACATTTGAGCTCAATTGAGAGGCATCTGCCAGTATATCTTTAGGAAAATATTCATAAAATTCCAGCAAAGTGAAATAGGTTTTAGGGAGGATTGTTATTTCTATAACTGTTCTGTCTTCATAAACACTTCTCTTCATAGTTAGTTCAACATCTTCTAAAATTTCAAAATGCTTCTCTGCATTAAATCCTAATGCAGTTAAAACAGGTGTTGTTAAACTATTATCATCTGTCTCAACAATAGGATAAACGACATTAGATTGTGGTTGAACCTCTGCTTCCTGAAGCAACTCATCATTTTCAGCTATAAGATTAAAATCAATAGTATCTTCTGCTTTCTGTGGTTCAGAATCAGCTTCTGCTGCAGTATCTGCTCCAGCAGTATTATCACTTGTTGTTTCATCTGGTACGCCAATAACAGCGCCGGTAATTGTCGTTAAATCATTATTATCATTTTCAATTGAAGGATCTGTTGGCTGGGTTTGAGATTGATTCTGATTCTGCGTTTGGCAATCGTTGTCATTACTTGGAGTACAACTGCTTGGGCAGACGCCATCTCCTGTATAACAAGTATATTCGATTTTCATTGCATTTGCATTATCTTCCAAGGTGTTTCCTGTATGCTCGCAGTTTACGCAGTTTGTGAAATGCAATGCCACAACTGAATTGCTTTTAATATTATTTTTGTTCACTTTGATTTCTTTCGACGTGGAAACAGATACGCCATTAATATTATTTTCAATTGTGTTTTCTGTTATTTCAATATTTTCAGAATCAAGAACACTTATGCCAGATAAAAAATTTGAGAATTTACAGTTTTTCACGACTATATTTTTATTTTCTTTGATAATTAATCCGTCAATTACATCATTGCCTTTTATAATTGCATTATTGCAATCAAGAGTGGCATCATCTGAAATTTTCAGGCTGTCTGTCAAAGAATATTCGCTTTCACAAAGAACTATATTACCATTAATATTGTCTCCATCTATCAGTTCAGTGCAATCATAGCCAAAAACAGATAAAGATGATATTGAAAGCAGAGGAAGAGAAAGCATGGAAACCGAGAGCAGGATAACTGAAAAGAAAATCAGCGGTAAAAAGAGCGTAGATAAAAATATAGATAAATGGTTTAGTTTTTTCATAATTTTCCCTCTTTTTTTGATATTCTCTTTTTATATTCTTTTAGTCTCTGGGGCTAGTTACGATGAATTATCGCCGCTAGCACCTTTTTTAATTTTTCATGGGACGTGGACTGCGTTCCATAAACGAGTTGTGGGCGGAAAAAAAACTATTGAATAAAAAAAATTTAATTAGTCAGTTAATTCTGCTCATCTTGTGAATCATCATCCGATCTATTACTTTTAGGCAATGCGTCTTCGTTTTCTCTTCTGATTACCTTAAGCGCATCTATCTTTAATGTAATTGGGATAGGTACAGCTGCTTCTAACAGCTCAACAACAACCTCATCTTTTGTTTTGTCAATTCTTGTGATCTTGCACTTTTCTCTCTTGAATGGTCCTGAAATGATTTCTGCAATATCATTCTTTCTGATATCAAGTTCTTTTTTGACCTGTTCAAGCATGTGTTCTATTTCTTTGTATTCAATTTCATTTCTTAAAATGCCTCTTGCATAAGGAATGTTAAATCCTGCCTGTTCAGCGTCTATTCTTTTTTCTGCCTCTACGAAGATATAGCCTCTCATACCATGCGGTCTTATGACTGTGTAAACATTAAGCTTTTTCTTTACAACATTGCTTACAAGAAAATCCATAACCTGATCTTCTCTGTTTGCTGTTGTTCTCAGCGCAAAGATGTGTGTTTTTCCGTCTCCTTCACCTGATATTTCTTTTGGTTCTTCTTTTAAAATATCTCTAGATTCTTCTTTTTTATTTTTGGTTTTTTTCGATGCTTTTTTTGGTATTTCTTCTTCTTCTGTTTCTTGTGCATCGATTAATTCTTCTTTTAAATGATCTAAAGGACCAATAAATGCTTTTTTTGGTGTTTCTGTTGATGCATCTTTTGATTCTTCTAATTTTTCGTTTTCATTTGATGTTTGTTCTGTTTCATCTGCTTCATTTTCTTTAGACATATTTTTCACCATGTATTATATTATTTTCATTTGTTTTCCTAATTTTTTCCCCTGTTTTATAGCAAACACACTAAATTTTCGTTATTAGTAGTTGCGTTTGCTATAATGTCGGACATAATTACTTATCTCATTTGTTATGTCCGACAAATATAGTAACTAACACGAGTAATACAAATGTAAGGTTAGTTACTACATATTGAGCGAACTAAACTAAATTATTCGATTATTTAGTTCGCTGGCTATATCTTGTGCGATTATGACTATGACTTAATGTGTATTATGATTATGACTTAATGTGTGTATTATGACTTAACTTAATGTGTAATATCGTAAGTTTTACTATTTAAGCAGCAATATTTCAATCAACTGCACCAAAAAGCCAATTGCACCAATCAGCAAAATTCCTAAACTGCTGACCTTGACAATTGCCTTTAATTCAAACTGGTCTGGTTTCTTTGTGATCATTAATACTCTCTTGCACTCTGTAATGAAATCTTTTAATTTTTGTAATAATGATGGTTTTTGTTGAAATTCCATATCCATGATTGGTCCTCCAGTTTAATACTCTTTTTTTCAATTTTTTATTCTTTTTTAATAATCTTAATCCACAAAATCTATTCCAAGTTCGTTTTCAATTTCTTTTTTTTCTTTTTGTGAAACCTTTGTCTTCGGACCGAAAATCTGCGGTGATTTTACGCCTGTAACAATAAGCATGGTCCTTATCATATTAGACAAGTCTTCTGAAATCTGAGCGCCCCAGATAATTCTTGCATCCTCGTCTAATTTGCCTGAAACAGCCTCAACAATCTTTTTTGCCTCATCCAAAGTCATGTCAGGGCCGCCGGCAATATTAATAAGTGCGCCGTTTGCGCCGCTGATATCAGCGTCAAGCAAAGGATTGTTAATTGCTTTCTCAACAGCTTCCATTGCCCTGTTTTCTGTATCGCTTTCACCAACACCGATTAAAGCAACGCCGCCGTTACCCATTACTGCTCGTATATCTGCAAAATCCAGATTTACAAGACCTGCTTTGGTTACTAATTCAGCAATGCCTTTGACTGCATTTGTCAATATTTCATCAGCAACCTTAAATGCTGTGTGCAATGGTAAATCAGGAGCAAGCTCCAGCAATTTATCATTTGGGATAACTATTAAAGTATCAACATTTGATTCAAGTTTTTCTAAACCCATGACAGCGTTTTCATATCTTCTCTGCCCTTCCATATGGAATGGCATAGTAACAATTGCCACTGTTAAAGCGCCAAGTTTTTTTGCAACTTCTGCAACAATTGGAGCAGAACCTGTTCCTGTACCACCGCCTAATCCGCATGTGATAAATACCATGTCAGCTCCCTGAAGGGATTCTTTGATTTCGTGTTCTGCTTCTCTTGCAGCCTCTTCACCAATTCTTGGCACTGAACCAGCGCCTAAACCATGGGTAAGCTCTCTTCCCAATAAAATCTTTTTATCAGCAGTAGTGTATAATAAATCCTGAGCATCAGTATTGCATGCTACTGTTTCAGCTCCAACAACACCTATTTCTGAGATTCTGTTAATTGTATTATTGCCGCCGCCGCCACAGCCAACAACTTTGATGGATGCCCTTTGTTTGGCAAGCAATTGCTCAAGCTCTGCATCAATATCAGCAGTACCTTTTCTTTTTGCTTCTGTATGAGGTTCTTTAATCTCTATGTTAGTGCCGCTTTTATTTATTTCCATCTTTTCCACCCACTTCTTTTTAATCACTTCTTTAATTAATCTCTTTATTTGGTTAATTTATACTAAAATTATAAAATAATTGAACATTAATTGCTGTATGTATATATTTTATACATGATTAATCGCTTTTCTTAATTTGCTTCTTTATATATTTAATTATTTTATATATAATTTATTTTCTGAATATTCAAAAAAGTGTCATTTATTGGTGAAGGAAATATCAATATAGTACAAACCATAATTATGCAGATGTTTTAACTTCTTTTTTTGATTCTTCCTTCTTAATGCCTTCTTTAACAAACACTACTTTTTTTATATCTTTAATTAATAAATGTAAATGGTCGCTTAATTTCTGTTCAAATTCTTTTGGAAGATCATTATTATGCCTTATTGTTATTTCTCCATCTTTATGTTCGACTTTTGTATTTCCTCTTCCAAACTGCAGATTTACCAAACCCTGCACTTTCTCTCCTGTATCTGTAACAATTCTGTTGATTTTCACAGTGTAAACAACATCTTGTCCAGCCAAAGGATGATTAAAATCAACAAGTGTTCTTCCGCCGGTTACTGTCTTTATTGTTCCAAGCATACCATCGATATTTATCTGCAGGCCAACCTGCGGTTGGATTCCTTCTTTAGTGAACTTGTTTGTTGCAATTAACTGCACCATCTTTGCAGACTTTTTTCCAAACGCATTTTCTGGAACAAGATCAATATTATATTCTTTTCCTGTTTCTTTGCCGACTAATGCATTGTCAAGACCTTGTAGAACATGAGCTTCTCCGACGCAGATAACAACAGGCCCGTAAATCATGCCGTCTCTGTTAATCTCCTCTTTTTTTGCAATGGTTTCTGAAGTTGTGTCAAAAATCATTCCGGTTTCCTTAACCTTAGCAGTATATTCTATTTCAATGAAATCATTTTTTTTAATCATTATAATTGCCTCCTAATTCCTCTCAGATAAATTATTTATAATTATTATATCTAAAAACTAACTTAAATTTAATTTAAGCTATAATCCTCTCAAATCTAGCTCCTTAAACTCTAAAAGAACCAGATATTTAAATGAATTGCGGTTTTATTTATAAAGTTTTTGCCGGCAAATGCTTTAAATTTAAGATTTTGTTCGGATTCTTGTTTCGTTCCCGGCATGTCCAACAGAGTTCACTATGAAAATTAGGTGCTGGGTTCTAGGTGCTGGGTGCTAGTTACGATGAATTATCGCCGCTAGCACCTAGCACCCAACACCTAGCACCTTTTTTAATTTTTCATGAGACGGTGGCTGCGCCCACAAACGGGTTGTGAGCGGAATAAAAATAATAAAAAACAGGAAATTAGCTGACTAAACAGAAAAAATCAGACTCCGCAAATCTTCCGAAAAATTCTTGGCAAGATTTATTAAGAATAACTATTAATTGTTATAATATGAGGGTGTTAAAAGGCATATTCGCAAAATTCCTGTTTTTATTGATAATTGTTGGAGTATTGTATTTCTTAAAATCAAATGTTGGTGGAATAAATAATATTACTGGACTTACTGTTTTTAATAATGATAACCAAGATAATGCAAGCGGAGAAAATGTAAATGAAACTGTTGATAAATTAGTCTATGAAAATATCTCCTTGCCCAATGTTTATTTCTGTCCGAGATACAACTGCTCTGGCGTTATGGTGGATTTAATTAATTCAGCAGATGAAAGTGTTCATTGTGCATTGTTTGATTTAGACCTTTATGAAATAATTGGAGCATTGGACATAAAATATAATAATGGTATTGACGTGAAGATTGTTGTTGACAATGATAATTATAAAGAGATTAAAAAAAGTTATGGCAAGGAATTGGGTTTGGGAATGAGTGAAAATAATGGAAATAATGAAGAAAATAAAAATAATGAAAATAAAACTAACGAAAATAAGATTGATGGTTTCATAAAACAAGATAACTCTAACCAGCTCAGCCACAATAAGTTCTGCGTTGTAGACGGGAAAATTGTTGCGACAGGCTCATTTAACCCTACATTCAACGACAATAACAAAAACAATAATAATCTCGCCGTGATAACCTCTGCTTACTTATCTGAAAATTATGAAGATGAATTCGATGAACTATGGAATGGTTATTTTGGTAAAGGTAAAAAAGAAAAACAAAACAAGGTGAAATACCCAAAATTAATCTCTGCTGAACCCAATCTGTCAGTTGAAAACTATTTCTGTCCTGAAGACAATTGCGAAGAACATGTGCTTGACGTCTTAAATCAGGCAAATAAAAGCATAAGATTTATGCTCTTCAGCTTTACCAGCGATGCAATCGGCGATTTGCTGACTGAAAAACAAAGCCAAGGCATTAAAATAATAGGTGTCGTTGAGAAAAAACAAAACACAAACAAATACAGCGAATATTTTAAACTAACTGACGCAGGTATTGACATAGAATATGATGCAAATCCTTACAATCTGCACCACAAAGTGTTTATTATTGACGATGAAATTGTGATAACAGGAAGTTATAACCCAACAAATGCAGGAGATAATAAAAATGACGAGAATATAATTATCCTGCACAATAAACAAGTTGCTGAAAAGTTTATTGAGGAATTTTTGGTTGTTTCTGGGGACGTTTCGTAGAACCTCAGATATGTTTAATTAAACCAGTTTAATCGAATTTCTTTCGATTCTCGTCGGAAAATTTGCGGAAAATCTGACGATGGTTTTATTAAAGTGTAAATCTATAGCTTAAAATTGAATATAAACAAGGTTTACTCAAAAAATTTTGAAAAACCAAAAAATTTGCGGAAAAAACGTTTTTAAAGCATAAATAAATAAAAGGAACAAAAGTATGAAAAAACATACTGTTAGTACAAAAAAATAGAAAGTATTAAATATAAGTTAGGTGTATGTTATGGAAGAAGGAATAAATGAAGAAGTAAAGTCTATTGTAAGAACCTTGCTTACTCGCAAGCGCATAGGTGGTGTGCACACGCCTGAAGCACAGTTATTTAGAAAATTCAAAAACATTCATGACAAAGAAATAAGAAAAAAGATTGATGAAGATTGGAAACAACTGGAAACCTTTGGTTATCTTATCAGAATGAAGAAAAGAACAAAGAAAGGAACAGATTATCATGTCAGTTTAAATCCAAAAAGAGTGTTTGAGATAAAAGAGTGGATTGAGGGATAAAAATGAAAAGTGCTTTTTTAGAGACTGTTGGTTTTACATTTAGGAATAAAGTATTGGAATACTTTTTAATGTGCAGAGAGTTAGATATTGCAATAGCTGATGTTATTGAAGAATATAATCTTAACAAAGCTACAACCTATACAGTTATAAATGAATTATTGGCAAAAGAAATTATAAAACCGACAAGAAAGATTGGCAACACACAGCTTTATAACCTCAATAAAAATAATATTATCAGCCAGCAGCTTATTAGATTATTTGATGACTGCATAGCAAAAGTTGTGGAAGAATACAGAGAAAAAGAAAAGCAGGTTATTACAATTAAAAATAAAATTAAGGAGAAGAAGAAGTAAATTATGCTCTCACAAAATAAAATATGCATATTTAAGATTAAAATCTATTTTTAAAAAGTAAATCTAATTTTTAGTTCATTACTATTATCACTTCCATCTTTAACACATTTAATACCTGTTGGGTCAAAACCAAAAAGTAAATCTAATTTTTAGTTCATTACTATTATCACTTCCACCTTTAACACATTTAATACCTGTTGGGTCAAAACCATTTTCATATAACTTGCTTCTTTCTTTATCTAAATGCTCTTTTTGTTCATCTGTGATATAACTTGTTGCTGAACTGTGCCTTATAGTTTCGTCGATACAATCATAATCAACTTTCGAGTTAGGATTTAATCTATCCATTTCACTGGCTTTAACATAAGTAACTCCGCCCTTAATATTTTTATGACCAAAAAAAGGAGTTAAATCCTTGTCATCTTGTTCTAAAACTAAATCTGGAACACCATTCCCATCTAAATCTCCAACATCATATTGTACTTTTCCATCATATACTCTTGAAATAGAATATATTTTATTTGGTCGCCAGTTTCCCATACCATAAATAAGTGTACTTGATATTACTAATAATGAAACTGCTCCGGCAATAGGATAAAAATAGTTAATGAATTTAATTTCTATTTTTAATTTTTTGATTTTTTCTTTCAATGTTTCAGGTGTTTCTTCTTTTGTTATTATTCCTTCTGCTGCTGTTTTGTATATTCCACTTTCTGCTGCCATGATTACCACCTTATATTGTTATAATTATTTTAAAATTATTATTCTTCTATATTCCCAACTAAAGCAAGGTAATACCGCTTAATTTATAAATGTTTTAGTCAGAAGAATATAAAAGTAAGGAAATTACACCATCTTCTCATAAACATTGTCTTCTCCTATTTTTCTTAATTTTAAATCTTCTTTTGCTTCCAAGTTTGCAAGAAAATCATTGAACGCCTTTTTCCAGCCAAATTGCTCGTATACCTGCCCGTACATTCGGCCATCAAATGCAGCAGGTATTTCATACGGCTCGTCTAGAATTAACAAATCACCTTGGCGCATGTTTTTGGTTAAGTTCCATAACGCAATGTCTCTACCTGTTTCGCTTAAATGAATTAAAAGATTAAGGCAGTAAGTCACTTCATAACCACCAAGTATTTCATCGCTTAAAATATCGTGTACATAAAACTCGCATTTATTTTTAACAGATTGGTCAACAAAAAAGTTAGGATATGGAAATTTTGCATTTGTTGAAGTGAAATAGCCTTTCTCAATATAATCTGCAAGCTGTTCTATTCTTCTTTTTTGCAGCCATGTTTCTCCTCTTAATGCCTGATTTATGTGCTCTTCACTAATATCTCTTCCATCAATCTTGAAATATCTCAATCCTGCTTCTAAAGCAATTATAGCCAAAGTAAATGCTTCTTCGCCATTTGCACACGGCATTGATAAAATTCTTGCATCATAAGCATCGCTTATTTTTGGCAGGACAAACCTGTTGAAAGTAGATTCAATGTATTCCCTGAATAATCTTGTTCTTCTGGAAAGCCCTTCCTCAACAAATTCCTTTGCTAATTTTTCAGGATTTGCATTTACAATAGGCGGGCGCGATTTAACAAATCCTTCCCATGTGCCTTCAGCATAATATCTTTTCACGTGCTTGATTAACTCATCTAATGTTTGCATAAACAAAAAGAAGATTAAAGGATTTATAAAGAATTATATAATTAGGTAGATAAATCTCTAAATAAATATGTTTTTGATTATACTGTGTTTGATTGAACGAGTTGTAATCAATTACAAATAATGCTTTTATCTCGTTCCTAGGCGAAGCCACCCGTCTCATGAAGTTTAGTTTAGATTTTCTTTACGACGTAAAAACTCTAAAAAAATAATCATGAGACGGTGGACTGCGTCCCATAGCGGACGAATTAAATAATCGTATAAATTTGTTTAATTCGTCCAATATAGCAAACATAACGAGTTACTACGAAAAGTTACTGTATTTGCTATACAAACTGGTTGTGAGTGGAATAAAGATTGAGAGAAACAGGAAATCAGCTAGACCAATTACAAATATTTTGAAAAATCAATTTTGTCAATCAAAATTTTGAACCAGTAAGTATATTTGTCAGGATTTCTTTGAATATCTTTTTTTAATTCATCCAGCGCTATAAATTTATATTCTTCAATCTCTTTTTTGTTAAACATTATATTATTCTTATTCTTCTTTTCATCATTATGATTATCCTTATCTTGATTATTCTTCTTGTCATTATTCTGGTTATTATCATTTATTCTGTCGTCATAGAATCCAACAAATACATGATCAAATTCATGCTCTGTCAAACCATTTTTAAATGCTTTTTTGTAAATAAATGAATGAATTTCCTTTATCTCACAATCAAAGCCAAGTTCTTCTTTTAATCTTCTGTGCGCTGCATCTATTGTTGCCTCGCCTTGTCTTGGATGGCTGCAGCAGGTGTTTGTCCACAAACCAGCAGAATGATATTTGTCTAATGCTCTTCGCTGGATAAGAAGTTCTCCTTTTGGATTAAACACAAAAACAGAAAAGGCTCTGTGCAGTTTTCCTTCTATATGAGCTTTTTGTTTTTCTTCTGTGCCTATTTCATTGTCGTTTTCGTCGACTAAGATTACTTGTTCTTGCATGTTATTTCACATAAAAAAGTTAATAAATATAAATATTAATGATATTTTTTCATTCATAGTCAAAATAGTTGACTGATAAAAAACTCAATAGATTTAAATCTTCCTAAACCCTCCTCTTAAACTTTTTTTCCAGCTCTTCTATCGGAAAGCATATTATTATTGGCCTTCCATGTGGGCAAGTGTTTGAATTCTCGCATTTGAATAAATCTTCAAGAAGCTTTTGGATTTGAGGCATTTCAAGAACATCATACGCTTTAACAGCGCTTCTGCATGCTGCCATTGCAATGCGCTCTTCTTTTATCTTTGAAAGCTTGTCATATTCATTATTATTCATCTCGTCAATTATGTCGTTGATTATTGCTGGTGTCTGCTGCTTTGAAAGAATGCTTGGCAGCGCCCTTATAACATAAGTTGTCTTGCCAAATGGCTCGATTAATATTGCCATTTTTTTAAACAGCTCAATATTCTCGTCAATAATTATCTTCTCATGGGGATTTGCCTCAAAAACAATAGGAGAAATAAGCTCCTGTACTTGTATTATTTCATTTTTATATTCCTTCAAAAATTTTTCAAACAAAACGCGCTCATGCGCAGCGTGCTGGTCTATCAGGAGCAAACCATCATTATCTTCGCCAAGAATGTAAGTATTATGAAGTTTTCCTATCAGCCTGATCTTTAAATTATTTGATCCCTTCTCGCTGTTTCCAATAATCTGTCCTTCTTTTTCTTCTTTTAAATTGCCTGAGCTGCTTAAACTATTTTTTGAATTATCATTTCCAATTTTTGAAAGATCTTTTAAAGAGGATTGTGTTTTGCCAAAATCCTCTAAATTAGTGATAACCACCTTTTGGCTTAAACCTTTTGTTTTTATCTCGTCAATCAACGGCATAAGCTCCTGCTCCATCATGGCAGAAAGAACTGCGTTTTTCACAGCGTGATACATTTCCTGCTCTTTTTCTATTCTTATTGTATATTTTTGCGGGTGAACATTGACGTCAATCTTTTTAGGCTCAATCTTTATATCGAGAATAAATATTGGATGCCTACCGTGAAACAATAATGCCCCATACGCGTCATAAACTGCTTTTTGGATTAGTGAATCGCGGACATATCTTTTGTTAACAAATATGCTTTGATATGTTCTGTCGCCTCTTGTCATATCTGGCCTTGATGCAAAACCCATGATTTCCATATCAAAGAATGAAAAATTAATAGAGATTAATGATTTGGTTATTGCTCTTCCATAAACTGTTGCAACATTTGCCAATGTATCTGTTGTTGACGGCGAGTCAATTGCCAAAGAATCATTATGAATGAGCTTGAAATGTATTAATGGATTTGCGAGAATGTATCTCGTGACAATATCAACAATATACTTAAATTCTGAGGCAATTGATTTCATGTGTTTTTTTCGTGCAGGAACATTAAAAAAAAGATTATTCACCTCGACAATTGTACCTGTATTTGATGCTGTTGGCTTGTTTAGTAGGATTCTGCCGTCTTCAACCTCAATCATTTGGCCGTCAGAAGATTCTTTTATCTTGCTGATGATTTTTAAGTAGCTCACTGCACCGATGCTTGCCAATGCCTCTCCTCTGAAGCCAAGCGTGGATATATTGAAAAGGTCGTCAGCAGAAAGGAGTTTGGAAGTAGTATGGCTTTTGACTGCGATAGCAAGGTCATCTTTTTCAATCCCCAAGCCATTATCTGTTATTCTTATGAGTGATTTACCTCCTTCTTTTATCTCAATAGTGATGCTTGTTGCGCCTGCATCCATGGAATTCTCAATAAGTTCCTTGACTACGGATGCTGGCCTTTCTATAACTTCACCTGCTGCAATTTTGTTGATAAGATGTTTATCCAATTCAATTATTTTTGGCATTGATGCAAGAAATATTCAGGGATTTTAATGTATTGTTGTGGTGGGGAATATATAAGCACGGACATTAATGATTGAGTATAAATTCCGTGCTTATATTCGTGGACTTTAACTAAATAGATACAGATATTAAAGTCCACACTATATGAATAGAAGTTAGTTGGGTTTAGCAGAGACAAAGAGGTAATACCCGCTTTAAATATATACTAAAAGTGATTATTTTCGTACAAATTAATCACTTTTAGTATATTTATAAGGAAATGTTTAAAAACCCAACTAAATTACCTTATTCCATGCATATAGCAGATAGCAGGATGAGATTAACTGAAGATACTATTCTTGAAGCACTTAGTAACCATAATAATCGGAGTCATGAAAAAAAAGAAAGAAGATTTAAGCTTGGCTTGTATTGTTATTTCAAACTGTCTCAAATAAGAATTCCTTGGGTTAAACAATATGCTAAATCTATTTTTAGACTTCATAGTGAATTATTAGGAAGTTATGCAACTACTTTTTACATGGGCAACAATCAGTGGGTAACTTGTGATCATCCGATAAGATATCAACCAAAAGAATGCGAAACATATGAAGATGTATTAAGAACATTTGTTGCACTTACTCACTCGCCAACAAACTTTGCAGAAGCAACTGGAGAGCCTCTTCCAGAACATGGAGATAAAAGATTAAGAAATACTGTTGCTGATAAAGATTATTTAATTATAACTGCTGAAACAAAAGGAGTAAAACCATTAGAAGCTGAAATTGGAATACATGAATTTGAGCTTGTGCCTTGCATAATGATCGGTTACCAATGTGTTTTTAAGCATTATAGTGACCAAATAATGGCAAGCTTCACAATTGTCAAATTCTTCAAACACAAAGCAAAACTGTTATTTCCTTGCGGAGAAAATGGCAACTCCGGGAGCCCATTATTTGACCTAGAAGGAAGATTAGTAGGTTTATACCCTAGCAATTACATGATAGAATTAGCAAAGGATTTTGGAAGATATGTTAAATGAGACGTACCAAAACATTGGCGTAGGTACAGCTTATGATGGAAATTATTACCTTTCAACTCAGACTTTTTGGTGATTAATTCAATATTAACTTAATTATACTTAAATTTCTCCGTAAACATTTCGGTTTCATCAAAAGAGGTTCGATAATTTTTTCATGCTTTAAATATCATTTTCAGAAAACATATACTAGAACTCTTTCTCGTCGGAAAATTTGCGAAAAAATCGGCGATGGTTATAATAAGGAGTAGTGCTATAGTTAATTTAGCTGAAGAAAAATAACTCAGAAAAAATAAAGAGTGCCTAAAAGGCAGGCACTATCTGAAAAACAAATGAGCCCATCCAAAGTATTAATATCCAAACAAGTATATAAAAGTTTTGATTGTGCAAAGCCGAGGTAGCCTAATCGGTATGGCGCCTGTCTGAAAAACAGGTGGGCCCATCCAAGCCCTTGTGGGTTCAAGGCTTTTGAGTGGGGAAGTGAATCTCCCGCCCTCGGCGCACATTATTATGTGAAACGTAAAAAGTAAGTAATAGAAAAGAAAGGCAGAACTAAAAATAAAGAGTGCCTAAAAGGCAGGCACTGTCTGAAAAACTTTTCAGCAAAACATTTATATATTAGTCCCTCTAAAGGGTACTATTATGCCGATAAAAAGCAAGGAAAATAATCTGTTAGAATTGTTTTTTAATTATCCTACAAAACACTGGCATTTTGAGGAGATATTAAGACAAAGCGGTTTGAGTAGAGATAAAGCTAATAAATGGTTAAAAAGATTCATGAAAGAAAAATTAATAAAAAGAGTTAAGAAGAAAATGGAAATGCCTTATTATACTGGAAATCATGAACACCCTAGTTATAGAAATAGAAAAAAGCTGTACGCATTAACACAATTTTATGAATCTGGCTTTCTTGATCATCTTCAATCACTGAAAAAAGCAAAGACTGTAATCTTATTTGGAAGTATGGCAAGATCAGACTGGTATTCTGAAAGTGATATTGATGTTTTTATTTATGGAAAAAGTGATGAATTTGATAGATACAAGTTTCAGAGCAAGCTAAAAAGAGAAATACAATTGTTCACTGCTGATTCAAAAAAAGAACTTAGAAAAATGGGGAGTGGATTATTAAAAAATATTGTATGCGGCAATTTTATCAAAGGAAAATTAGATTTCATTGGGGTGAGTTTAAATGGTTGAGTATAAGGACAATAATATAGCATATAATGAGTGTGTAGCAAATGGTTTTATAATTCATAATGAAGAGATTCAGATGGAAAAAATAAAAACAAATCTAAAAGTATTAGAAGAAGATATTGAGACAGCAAAGCTTGCATTGAGTAAGAAAAATTATAATTCAGCATATAAGCTTTATTATGATGCGCTGCATGGCCTTGTTGAAGCATTCTTGTGTTTTGATAAAGTCAAATCCAAAAATCATCAGTGTCTTTTTGCTTATCTTTGTCATGAGCATCCTTAACTAGAGCTTAGTTGGGATTTCTTTGAAAAAGTAAGAACCAAAAGAAACGGAATTAATTATTATGGAACACCAGTGACTTTTGATGACTGGAAAGTCGTTGAGATTCAATTTAACCTTTACATTAAACTGCTTAAGGGGAAGATTTTAGAGAAGGTTTAAAAACCTGAAATGATTTCTTTGTGTTTATGGGAAGGATTTAAATAAAAGCTTTCAACCATTGTTATAATGATGTTTTCAAGAAGAAATTTTATTAAATTAACTGCATTAAGTACTGGTGTTTTTTTATTTGATTGTGGTTCAACACGAAGAAGTGTAAAAAAATCAGCAATGTATAATAATTCTATAGATACTTTAATCTTAGACTTTGATGGTACTCTTACAAACATAGAAAAAGAAGCTAAGCCTTATGTTGAAGGTTTTTGTAAATGTCTTGGTAGAGAACTCAAATTAAGCCAAAGTGAAATAGAAACATATTGGAATGAAGCAAGAGCCAAAATTCTAAAAACCCCTGAAAAATATGGTTGGGAATTAGACGGAATAATTGTGGCTTCTGCTACTTCTGATCCGATTATGACTTGTTATCCAATCACTGACGAAATTTTAAGTAAATTGGGAACAAACTTGTCTGAACAAGAACGAAGAGCTTTACTTGCAAAACTATATTTGGAAAACTATCCTAAGATGAGCGAATCATTTAAGGAAGGAGTTGATGAATTCTTATCTGAAGTTTGGGATTTATTTGAAGGAAATGTTTATGTAGTAACAAATTCATCACCTGATAAAGTAGAGAAAAAGATAAGCCATCTCCATTCAGATCATTCTCGTATTACAATTATCGGTGGGGCAAAGAAATATGTAGTTGTTAATGATTGGGAAGCTGTTCCTCAAACAATAACTATTTCAGGTTTAGAAAGACAAGTTTACTTAAGAAGGCAACATTATGGAAACATTTTAGATAAGATAATGAAAGAACAAAATACAAATGCATCTAGAATTACTGTTATTGGAGATATTTGGGAACTAGACTTAGCATTACCTCAATACTTAGGTATGAACATTGGTTTCATTCCTAATAAAACAACACCACAATATGAGAAAGAGGTTGTTTTAAATTATAAAAGTGGGTTTATTGCTAATGGGTTGGAAGAGGCATATAAAGAATTGGTGAAGAAGAAATAAAATAAGAAAAATAATAATAGTATAAGAAGAGTAAGAGAGTGTAATGATTTTTGTTTAATATATCCAGTGCTAAACCCTCCCCCCAAAATATCCCTCAACCAGCTTCATCATGTTTTCCTCGTCGTGAGTCTTCATTATGTCTACTCTTAGCTCTTTTGCGCCGTTCAGCCATTTGCAGCTCCACATTACATGCTGTTTTAATTCTGAGAATTTCTGCCTTTTTTGTTTATTATGATAATAATCTATAAACTTTTTTATGCAGTCATACCTTTCTTTTGTCGTCGGCCTGTATAAATTGCCATTAAATTTTCCATTATTATAATATTCTGCGCATTCTTTGAAGATGAAAGGATAGCCCATTGCTCCTCTTCCAATCATTGCCATGTCGCACTTTGTTCTCGTCAGCATTGATTCCGCAAGTTTTGCGTTTGTAATATCGCCGTTTCCAATAACAGGAATGTTCAATGTTTCCTTTAATTTCCTGATTAACCCCCAGTCTGCTTTTCCAGAATAAACCTGTGTCCTTGTTCTTGCATGCAATGCTATTGCAGATGCTCCGGCGTCTTCTATCATTTTACCGACTTCAATGCAGTTTATGCTCTTTTCATCCCAGCCAGATCTTATTTTCGCTGTTACTGGCTTGTTGGTTGAATCAACAGCAGCCTTTACTATCTTTGGTATCTTGTCAGGATGCTTCATTAAATATGCGCCCATTTTCAGGCCAAGAACATCGCCTTCAGGACAGCCAAAGTTTAAATCTATAATATCTACAAATGGCACATCTCTCTCAATAATCTCAACTGCTTCTTTGATTGTTTTTTGATCATTGCCGATTAATTGAATCGCAAGTGGTTTCTCATTTTCAGAAAACTCAATTAACTCAGGCAGTTTTTTCTCTTTAACCAGCCAGTTTACATGAATCATTGGAGAATAGATTAATGAAGCGCTGAATTCTTTGCATAATAATCTAAAAGCTAAACAATTCACCCCTTCCATTGGCGCAAGGACAAACGGATTTTTTAGTTTGATATTGCCTATTTTTAATTTAGGTTTATTTATGGTAGGCTTATCTAATTTATGCGTATCCCATTCATGTTCACCCAATTCTTCTGCTTCGGGTTTAAGTTTGCTGCTTTTTAATATATTTGGCATATTATCACTTAAGAAACAGTGTATGTTTAAAAAATTAATGTCTTTTTTTAAAAATTTAATTGAAAGTTTATATTTCTATAGCTTATTAATCTCTTTTTCTCTCTCACTCACTCATATTTCTCGCTCACAATCATATTTACCGCCATTAACACGAACTAGTATGATGGTTTGATGGTAACGACTGATTTACGTCGTTCCATTCGTAGTACCTTCAGACCATCAAACCATATTACCATCTTACCATTTCTTCATGAACGTGTCCAATCAGGTAGGAACTAAATAATCATAAGACGTATGGCTGCGCCAAAGAACGAAATAAACAAATAAACGCTCCAAATTAAATAATAATTTAAATAAGTATGATTTTATAATGTCAAATGTATGTTTATAATTTTAAACTGTATTAAAAGGTGAAAACATGGAAAAGAACGAAAAACTCAAGAAAAATTCAGAACAAGAACTTAAAAAAAACTCAAAACAAGATTTATTATCTTTGAATGATGTAAGCACAGAGTTTATTTTAGATGTTATTGAGAAAGCAATTGACATCAAAAAGAATCCTGAGAAATATTCATCTGCGCTGAAAGGAAAAACCTTGCTGATGATATTTGAAAAGCCCAGCCTGAGAACAAGAGTCAGCTTTGAAGTGGGAATGACACAAATGGGAGGGCATGCGATTTATTATGACGTCGCTACAAGCCCTTTGGGGAAAAAAGAAACCATTGAAGACACTGGAAAAGTTGTTTCCAGATATGTTGACATAGTAATGGCAAGATTGTTTAAATTTGAAGATTGTAAAAAATTAGCTGAAAATGCAACAGTTCCTGTAATCGATGCATTAAGCGACATGAATCATCCCTGTCAGATATTGTGCGACCTTATGACAATTAAAGAAAAGTTGGGGAAATTAAACAACAGTGTAAACAACGATGTAAACAGTAATGGGCTGAAAGGTCTAACACTTGCATATCTCGGAGACTGTAAAAATAATGTAACATACAGCCTGATGCATGGCTGCGCGCATGTTGGCATGAATATAAAAGTTGCGTGCCCAAATGACAAAGAATATATGCCAGAACAGAGAATTGTCGACGAGGCAAGAATGATTGCAAAGAAAAACATCAAACTTTATGGTGAAATAAAAATTGAAGTTCTGCATGACGCAAAAGAAGCAGTGAAAAATGCTGATATTGTTTACACAGATTCTTGGATGAGTTATCATATCCCAAAAGAGTTAATGGAAGCAAGGAAACAAAAACTAATGCCGTTCCAAGTAACTGCACAGCTTATGAAATATGCGAAACCAACCTCAGTGTTTATGAATTGTCTGCCTGCAATGCGTGGTATGGAGCAGACAGCTGAAGTTGTTGACGGCGCTCAAAGTATCGTATTCGATCAGGCAGAGAACAGACTGCATGCGCAGAAAGCAATAATGCTGAAATTGCTGGGGAAGATTTAAATTTTTGTTATTTTGTTATATTTTTTATATCTCTTTTTTTTATTTGTTTAGTTCTTGGCATGTCCAACAAAGTTCACTAAGATAGAATAGTCATTCGTTCTTCGTTTTTCGCTCTTCGTCATTCGTAACTAAGAACGAAAAACGAAGAACGAATAACTAAACATGAAGAACGAATAACTAATAATTTTTCATAAGACGGTGGACTGCGTCCCACAAACGAGCATGATGCTGAAAATATGTTGTGAGCGAAAAAAAGAAATTAAGAAATAGGGAATCAGCTAATAAATACTTTTTTTTAGTTATTTACTTAATGAAGAAAAGTTAGTTTAAATTTCGATCGTAACAGTTATCTATTAAGCAGTTAGTGGATTGAACTTGAGTTGGCAAAGGTTCTGGAGATAATAATTTTTTTATTCTTTCACTTGTCTCCTGAAAAATATTTTTATCTGGGGGGCTTGGCATATCACTTTTAGTTAAATACTCTGCAAATGTGTAAAGAAGAATAGAAGGAGCCTCTATCAAAGACCCTACCAAAAAAATATTAAAAAATGATAACTCTTTATTAGTATTCTCTTTATAATAAGAATAACCAATTGAAAAAGCTGAAAAGCCAATGGATAAAAAGCCTATTCTCATAAGCTTGCCAAGTTTTTTTCCAAGACCCAATGCTTCAAATTTATTCTCTTCTTCTAACGGCGTTTGATAAGAATGTTGCTTTGAAGATGAAAAGGCGTCTGTACCTAATGGAATCACACCTAAATGTCCGCATAATGCACTTAACCCAAATCCTACAGCTGAGGCTTTGTAAATGATGCTGGCTAAATTCTTGTAGCTGTCTCCTGTGAGAAGTTGATATAGAACACCAACTTCTTTTGCTGCCTTTATCATAAAATTATCAAATCTAGTTAAATAACTTCCATCATCTGGATAAAACTTATCTTCTAGAGACATGATAAGCAAAAAGAATCTGTTTTGGTTTTTAAATATTTCCTAAAACTGGCCAGTCTGAATAAACTTCTGCATCAATTTTTCAACAACAACTTGCTGGGAATATCCTTTTCTTCCGCATGCTTTGACAAATTCGTCGTATACATGCCTATCAACATTATAATCCAATCTCATCTTCTGTGCATCTTTTGGGCTTGCTGCCATATTATCACCTTACAGTTATATACTATTTTATTATTTAATATGAACATAAAACAATTATCTTATTTATAAATTTGATTATAGCAACTTACTTTAATCTGTATTATTAGAAAAGGATATAAATTATTGGATATACTAAAAGTCCTTAGCTTCCGAACAAAAAACAAGGACTTTTGTATATACAAATGGAATTAGTTTGTTCGAAAACTAATTCCATTTAGTATACATAATTAATTGTCCTAAAAGTTGTGTCTTTTACTCTCTCTCCCAAAAAACATTTAAATTTAGTTACTATTCCTTAATACTATTCATTACCTAAAGTTATAATCTGGTAAAAATGGCAAAAACCATAGAACAAATTACTGAAGAAATAATTAATAAAAGACCAACCTTATTAGTAAGAATATTAAAAACCCCAATTACGTATTTAACTGCTTCACTTTTATCTTTGCTTTCTTGTGAAGCTAACCATGGAACACAAGTATTACCTTCTAATTCAGGACAAGAATGTTTAGGACAAAATTGTTATGGAACGAATGGAATAACAAATACCAAACCAAGCAATAAAGTGATGGATCAGAGTACAGCTTATTATTTAGATTCAATTTCTGCAGATAAAAGCACTTTAATTTTTAATGCACAATCAACTTACGCCCAAAATTTAATTCAAGGCGACCTTATTATTGCAGGTATTACTGACAAGACACAAGAAGGTTTATTGCGCAAAGTAACTTCAGTTACAAAAAACTCAAGTCAAATTGTTGCGTATACAGTGCTGGCAACTTTAGAAGATGCTGTTCCTGAAGGTACAGTTCAGCTTTTTTTTAGTCTTTCTACTGGCAATGCTAAAGCTGACTCTGCTATAGATAATTTTGATGACGCACAATTTGATAGCACACAATTACCATTATCCTTTTCAGGTGGGCAAATGTATGAATTTGATCATAAAGAGCTTTTCTCTGGAATTTATCTTGATGGGAGTATGCATATTGCAGTCAATGCAGATTTTCAATTTACAAACAGTACTTTATACGGAACAAAAGAAGTGCGTTTTGTAACAAAAGGATTGGAAGAATTGGAATTAATTGTTAGTGGAGAATTTCACGCGGGGATAAATAAAGAACTTCCACCAGTAGAATTGGTAAAATTTCCTCCTGTTGTAATCATTCCGCCAGGATTTGTGTTTCCTGTAGTGATTACCCCTCATTTAACCTTAAATTTTGGCGTGAGTGCTAATGGAAATATCAGCGCGCAAACCAGCATTACTCAATCTTTAGTTGTAGACGCAGGTTTAGAATATAAAAATAATACTTGGTCAAAAATTCAAAACATTCAGCCAGAGTTCAGCTCAACAATCCCAGAATTTACTGGAGTTAGCGGTGATTTTACTGTGTATGTCAAACCTCAACTTCTTTTAGACTTTTATGGGTTAGATGGGCCTTATATTGCACTTAAAGGTTATTTACTGGCATTAGCTGAGGTTACTCCGTCTGACAATGTTTCATGTTCTATTGTTGCAGGTATAGATGCATTAGTTGGTGTCCATATTGAAATTATCAGTAAAACGTTGTTTGATTATGAAGCATCAGTCTATAAATATGAAAAAGAGATTTTTAATTGTTCCAATACTTCACCTGATTGTACTTCTCACAATTCTTTTATTTGCGGAGCAGAAGAAAAAAAAGTTTATTGGCTTGACTCATGCGGAAATATTGAAGAAGCAGCCATAGTTTGCGAAGGAGATTCATATTGTTTTAATGGTGAATGTGTAATAAGTCAACAAACATGTGAAGATGAATGTGATATATTTAATGAAAAATCATGCTCAGGTAAAAACGTAATGACCTGTAATTATAATAATAGTACTGGATGCTT
Source organism: Candidatus Woesearchaeota archaeon (assembly GCA_018303325.1). Taxonomy (GTDB): domain Archaea; phylum Nanobdellota; class Nanobdellia; order Woesearchaeales; family DSVV01; genus JACQSP01. Next base: position 12,144 of record JAGVYH010000011.1, on the reverse strand, counting down.
GGAACTGATAGTGCAGGAGAGTTGTGAAGGTAATGAAAAATGTGAGGGCGGTGAATGTGTTCCTGAATCAACAATCTGTGTAGATGAATGTAATAATTTTGGAGAAAAGAAATGTTTTAATAATGGATGGAAAGAATGTGGGTTTTACGATTCTGATAATTGTTTAGATTGGAGTGTATTGAACAATTGTGAAAAATGTATTGCTACTGATGATATGAATGAATTAATTTGTGTTGTTGATTCTTTTTCAACACCAGGAAATGCAAGTTGGGGATTAACATGGGATGGAGAATATCTCCTAAATGTCGATGCTGGGAATAACACTGTTTATAAAATAACTACAGATGGTCAAATAATCGCCTCTTTTTCAATCATTCCAGAACCAAGAGGCATTGCTTTTAATGAACAGCAGCTTTGGATAAGTAGCTCAAAAGTAGATGATGGAGATGAAGGTCTCGACACAATAATTTATCAAACTACACTCAATGGAGAAGTTTTAAATAAATTTAATTCTGGTGTCTATGCTTTAGAAGGGATTGCATTTGACGGAGAAACTTTATGGTTGGCAAGCTATTGGGATAACACTTTTTATAAAATGAATTTACAAGGGGAAATTAAATCACAAGTTACTACTCAAATTGAGGAGCCGTATGGTCTTGAAGATCTAAGCTTCCATGAAGGTTTTATTTGGTGTTCTGTTGTTTATTTGGGAAATAAAATCTACAAATTGAACAATAATGGCCAAGTGATTAATTCATTTGAAGCACCAGGCGGAAAATATGGTAATAACGCTGGTTTAACATGGGGCGGAGAATATCTTTGGACTTCTGATAGTGAGACTGATAAAATATACAAAATCAAATTAATCAACTAAAATCATTCATGAACGAAATCCCTTCGGGCAGGAACTAAATATAAACTAATTATAAAAACAAATAATAATAATCAATTTACTTACCTGCTAGAATCAGCCTGTCTTTCCAACTCATTCTTCTTTGCGATTGCGTTAGACGACATATTAAGAGTATAAGCACAAATTATCTCATCAGCTAAAGTATCAACAATACTTTTCTTTGAGTTAAAACTTCTGTGATATGAGCCTTGCACCATTAATTTCAGCGCTAAATCAATTCTTCTTTGCGGCGAGCATTCAATTGCCTTTGGATATCTTGCTCCGCCGTATTCAATAGTGATTATTTCTTCTCTTGGCGCAGCATTTTCCAATGCTTTTACAAATACTTCAACAGGATTCTTTTTTGTCTGCTGCTCAATCTTCAAGAATGCTTTTTGTACGATACCATAAGCAGTCTGTGCTTTGCCAGTTATATGATAACTTGATTTGAAATGTTTCCTGCTTTTATGCCCTGGACCCATTAGCTTATTCATTAATCTCTCTACAATGTTTACTCTTGATTTATGAAATCGGTTGCCGGCATACCTTGCTCCTGTTCTTAATACTAAAACAGGCCTTAAACTAACATAATCTTTTATACCTGGGTCTTTTACACTTATTCCTTCTGTGCCCCATTTGTTGAATAATTTCATTTCCATTTTTGATCATCAAATCAGGTATTAAACTATTTTTTTATTTTTGTTTTTATTTATTTTCTACTTACTTATTTACGTGCTTTCTCAATCTTGCCTTTTAATAATGCATCTAAACTTTGATCATTAACTTTAATAACACACCATCTTACACCAGGAATATCGCCTTTTGCCCTTCCCATCTTTCCGCCGATACATTCTACAACAACTTCATCGTGCTCATCAATCATTTTTGTTGCGCCGTCTCCTGGGAGAAATGCTGTAATTTGTTTTCCGTTTTTAATTAATTGTACACGGGCGCATTTTCTCATGGCAGAGTTTGGCTGTTTTGCCTCTAACTGCACTTTTTCAAGAACAATGCCTTTAGCCTGAGATGCTGATTTTCCCAAAGGATTGGATTTTTCCTTTAATCCTCTGACACTTCTCTTTAATCTTTTATCATATAATCTAAATCTTGCTCTTCTCTGTTTAAGCTTTTTTGTTGAATTTAATCCCTTTGATTTATGTCCCATGTTTTTACCTTTGATTTGCTTATTTATACTAAAAGTGATTAATTTTCGAACAAATTAATCACTTTTGTATATACAAAAGTGCAAAATAATGTTCTCGATTATTTTGCACTTTTAGTATATTTTTTAATTATTAATTTTTTAGTTATTAATTGATTCTTACTGATTATGTTATGATCTTTTATACATTTAGTATATCTTATGATTAAACGACTTTAATCTCTTTAATGTTGTCAAAATATCGCTTGACAATTTCTTCATAATTTCTTAAGTTGGAAGCAGACCTTCCAATCAGATACCCACGTGTTTTACTATCTGTAGGCTCTAATATGATTGTGTCTTCCTGAACAGTTACACTCATAACTTTCAGCGGATATATAAGGTTTTCTATAAATCGCTCAAGTTCTGGATTGTATTCAATGATTTTAATCTTTCTGTTAAATGCCTTTTCCAGCATCTTAATATTTATGGCATTTCTGCCGATTGCCCTACCGATTTCATTTTGCTCGACAACAAATGTCAGCAGTGAATTACTATCAATGAAGCAGTCTTTTAAATTTGCCCTGGTGGTTTGCTGAAAAATATTCATCAAACCCATCAGTTCCATATTATATTTAATCTTCACTGAATGTACACCTGATTTTTTGTTTTTTTAGGTTTCATCCATAAATTCCACTTTTTGAAAAAATATTGTATGAGCAAAACCTAACAACAACAATGGCACGGACGGATTTTACTTTGTAAAATCCTACTCGGCTCAGCTTATCAGCTTCGCCTCGCCCGGCCATGTTGTTATTTTTTGCAGTGAAACCAAAATTTAATCAATTTTTGGATGAAACCACATTATTATACGCGGTTACAATTATGCTTTCATTAATCCTATAACGCTTATGAAAAATGGTTTTTTGCACATAGTGCCCAGTTCATCGTTTGGATAATTTAATGAAACAACTTTTACTTTATTTAGTTTTGCATAATAATCAATGTCTTTCCTAACGCTGTCAGGAACATTTACACTAACAAATATTTTAGCAAGTGTTCCTCTTCTTAAATTTTTGATAGTTACAGCTGTACCTAAAACTGCTTTTTTCTGCTCAATACTCTTCTTGATTTCTTCAATGTTTTTGTCTGCTTCTTTTGTTTTTGCCATTTTAGTATATATTATTTGATTTTATTGTGATATTCCTTAGCATTTATGCAGGCTTTTTAAATTTTACCATATTAGGTGCTGGGTTCTGGGTGCTGGTGGCGATAATTATCGTTGCTAGCACCAAGCATCTACTTAGATCCTAACTCCTGCACTTATTATTGAAGGTTTTGAATAATTTATAAAAATCCTCAAAACCTTTAATAGAGCCGCTTTGAAAATCAAATAAAAAGAGGGTTATTCAAAGCTTTCTATTTAATATCTACTTCGCCTTTTCTCCTTTCTCGTTTTCCAACACAAGTTTAGGCATACCGCATCCAATTGGTATAACCTGATTTAACATTACGTTTTCTACGACGCTGTTTAAATGGTCTCTTTCTCCTGAAATAGATGCGTTTATTATATGTTTCAATGGTGTCTCAAATGAAGCTCTGGCTAATACGCTTGATTTCTCGCTTACAACACCATATCTAGTGATACCTTTTACTGCGCCTGAAATGCACATGATATCTGCGACCAACATAATATGTCTTACATCTACATTTAATCCCTGAACGTCAATAACCTTTTTTACCTCATTCAAAACAGATTCTCTTGCTGCTTCTATGCCGAGGATTTCAGATATTTCTAAACTATCGTTGCTTATTGTTCTTGTTGCATCAACTTCTTCCATTTCTAAAACTACTTTTAGATTTGTTCCTGCAGTAATAATTATATACTCTTCTCCTTTTTTAACAGGAAGAACCTGAGTAATGCCTTTAATCCCTGAAACATACATCTCTTTTAACTTTTCTTTTGCTTTGAAAAGAGAGTTAACTGTATCATCCTTTCCTCTCGGCTTAACCACAATAAGTTCATCATTTTCTTTTACAGTAAATCCTTTAAGGCTTGCGTCCATGATGCTTATTAGCTTCTTTCTTGTAATATGAAGCAGGTCCATTTTTTCTTTGTCAAGGCTGATTTCAATTGAAGAATTGCCAATATTAACTGATATTTCTTTTATGCATTCTCTTAATTTTGTCTCTTTTACATTTTCTGCAAATTCTTTTATGCCTTTACCTTTATTCAAAGGTGATTTTAGATAAATCTCCATCATTGGTGTTGAAAGTGATTTGCTGCAATCCAAAATTTCAATGATTCTTGGCAAACCCATTGTAACGTTCATCTCTGATACACCAGCAAAGTGAAATGTATTCAGTGTCATTTGTGTTCCTGGCTCACCAATTGATTCTGCTCCAACCAAACCAACACATTCTCCTGGAGAAACCTTCATTGTATTATATTCTTCCAAAGTTTTATCCAATATTTCTTTTAGTTTTGATTTAGAGATATTTGAAGGAACTGCATCCTTAATCTCATCTAATACCTTTTGTGGTAAAAGTTCTGAATATTCTTTGAGTAATTCTTCGTCCATTTTAAACGCCTCGTCTTGAATTTTTAAGTTGACTTTGTTTCTTGTTTTATTATTATTACTTCAGTATTGCTTTTTTATTTTTTAAATTGATTTTACTTTTTTAATTGCACTCTTTTTCAATATCATTTTCTTATTCTAATACTGAATTAATAATTCTTTGAACATTAAGCTTTCCGCCTTCTGTTTTTGAAACATCAAGCTTGTCTTCACCATAAGTAAATTGAATGATGTTGCCTGTTGCGTCTCTTACTGTTTCATCATATTCTACCCTTACATCTTGCATTGCGTTGGCAAGTCTTCTGTAAAGGTAACCTGATTTAGGTGTTCTCAATGCTGTATCCATCAGTGAATCTCTTCCTGTCATTGCTCCAAAGAAAAATTCTGAAGGCGACAATCCTGATTTAAAGCACCCTTTGATAAATCCTCTTGCGCTTGGGCTTAAATCCCCTTTCTTAAAGCATGACATTGTCCTGCCTTTATATCCTTTCTTAATTCTTTGTCCTCTCAAAGCCTGTTGGCCTACACAGCCAGCCATCTGAGCTAAGTTCAAAGGATTGCCTCTAGCGCCTGATGTTGCCATTATAATTGTTGCTGTATCTTTTTGTGTGTTCTTTGAAACCAATGACGCAATCTTATTTCTTGCTTCGTTTAACCTTTCAAGTATTTTCAGTTCTAATGTTTCTTCTATTGTTCTTCCTGGGAACGCTTCAAAATTTCCTTCTCTGTAAATTGCAATCATATCATCAACATCTTTGTAAGCTCCTGAAAGTGTATTCTGTATTTCCTGTTTTATTTCATCAGGAATATCTGTATCACCGATGCCGCAGCTAAATCCGAGTTTTAACAATACTTCGATGCCTAATCTGAAAATCTTACCAAGGATTTCTATTGTTCTTTGCTCACCATATTGTTTTACAAAATTTCTGATCATCAAACCTGAGCCTTCACCAAGATTAGCTACATCCATAACTCCGCTTATTAATTTTCCATTTTTTATTGTGACAACAGTATCATTTTTCTTGTCGACATCCTGATTTCCACTATATCCTTTTGCTTTGCCTTCAAAACTGAAATTTTTTGGAAGCAGAACACTGAATATTTCTTTGCCAGAAACCTTTTCTTTATTTGGCAGGGTTGAGAGATCTGTTTCTCTTGCTGATAATAATAACTCAGCAGCTTCTTCTCTGGAAAAATTACAGAATTTTGTCAATAAATAACATCCGCTGATTGCATCTTGGATACATCCAATAATGCTTAATCCGTATCTTGGCGAAATTAATTGTGTCTTAACCTGCATAAGTATTTCTGCTTCTGCTCTTGCTTCCTCTGTCTGAGGAATGTGCAGGTTCATCTCGTCACCATCAAAATCTGCGTTATAAGGGGCGCAAACAGCAGGGTTTAACCTGAATGTTTTGTTAGGAAGCACTCTTACTCTGTGGCACATCATGCTTACTCTGTGCAAGCTTGGCTGTCTGTTAAAAATAGCAATGTCACCATCCAATAAATGCCTTTCTACGCTATAACCTGGCTGAAGTTCTTCCATTACCTGTTCTTTTGTTTCATCAGTAATCTTTTTCTTTTTTCCGTCAGGCCTTACAATATAATTTGCACCTGGATAAGTTTTAGGACCTTTTTCAATGAATTTTTTTAGATATTCCTTGTTCCATTCAGTTACTTTCTCTGGAACAGTAAGTTTCATTGCTATTTCTGTTGGGATGCCAACCTCGTCTAAATCAATCATTGGATCTGGACTGATAACTGTTCTTGCTGAAAAATTAGTTCTCTTTCCTGCAAGGTTATGCCTGATTCTTCCTTCTTTGCTTTTAATTCTTGCGGCAATAGTCTTTAATGGCTGTCCTGACCTGTGTCTAGCCGGAGGCAATTGCGCAACATCATTATCAAAGAATGTAGTAATATGATACTGCAATAAATCCCACAAATCTTCAATTATTATTTCTGGAGCGCCTGCATTTATGTTTTCAAATAAACGCTGGTTAATTCTGATGATGTCTCCAAGCTTATGTGTCAAATCATCTTCGCTTCTTTCTCCGCTTTCAAGAGTGATGCTTGGCCTCATTGTTACAGGAGGAATTGGCAAAATAGTTAATACAGACCATTCTGGCCTAAATGCTGCAGGATTAATACCAAATAATTTACAATCATCATCAGGTATCTTTTCCAATCTAGCCCTTATTTCAATAGGAGTTACTCTTTTTTCGTTTTCATAAAATGTGGTTGGTTTTTCCAGTGTTATTTTCTGCTGTCTTGATTTACAGAAAGGACATTTGTTTGTAGTTTTTAAAGCAGTTACTATACTTTTTAATCTTGCTCTTCTTGCTGAGATGCCGCCTTCTTTTTCTATTTCTTCAAGCTGCTTTGAAAATAAATCTGTTTTATTGTTGGGGATAAGAACTCTTCCGCATTCTCTGCATGTGCATTTTAGAAGAGTCATTACAGTAGATACAAAATTGAAATGGATTACAGGCCTTGCTAATTCAATATATCCAAAGTGGCCGATGCATTCCTTTAATTTAGCGCCGCATGTTTTGCATGTTAGACCCGGATCAATAACACCTAAACGAATATCCATTAATCCGCCGTCAACAGGATAGCCCTCTTTATCATAAAGTTCTGGTGTGACTATTTTTGCAGAAGCCATCTTCTTGATAATTTTTGGACTTAATACACCAAATACAATTGAATTAACTTGTTTGTGAATTACAGGTTCGCCCATCTTTCTACACCTTCCGTATATATTTCAATTTAATTTTTTAATTGTAATTTTTATTTAATTCTATTTTATTTTGTTCTTAATAAATCAGTATTTCCCTTTCAATTCAAGCTTTGGATAAATGCATAAACTTTTGAATTCATCCAAAATTAATTTGAATGCATAAGCAAGCTCTATGTTAGTTACTTCAACATCATCTCCGCAAATCGGACAGAAATGTTTGTTTTTGAATTCATCTTTGATTGCGATTAAGCCGCAGCTTTCGCATACAGGAACAATTGTTCTGTCTGCGTCAAATCTTTCCTTGAGCAATAAGCTGGCTCCGTGGGCGACAAAAGTATCTTTCTCCATCTCTCCCAATCTCAAGCCGCCTTCTTTTGCCCTTCCTTCTGTTGGCTGTCTTGTCAATAATTGTACAGGTCCGCGTGCTCTTGAATGAATCTTGTTAGCGACCATATGTTTAAGTTTCATATAATACATATTTCCCATATAGATTTTTGCTTCAAACATTTCTCCAGTCATACCATTATACATTGTTTCTGTTCCATTTTCTCTAAATCCGCATTTTAATAATTCTGCTCTTAAATCCTCTTCAGTTTCACTGTCAAATGTGGTTCCGTCAATAAATCTTCCTGAAAGAGCGCCTACTTTTCCGCCGATTAATTCCAATAAATGCGCAACAGTCATTCTTGAAGGAATACTGTGCGGAGAAAAGATTAAATCCGGAACAATTCCTGACGCTGAAAATGGCATATCTGTATGATTGACTATCAATCCAACAACACCTTTTTGACCATGCCTGCTGGTAAATTTATCTCCAACTTCTGGAACTCTTTGGTCTCTTATTCTTACCTGAACAAGTTTGTTGCCTTCTTCGTTTTCAGTGATTAAAACAAAATCAACATATCCTCTCTCACCATGTTTAACTGTAACTGAAGATTCTCTTCTCATATTGGATACAAGATTGTACTCGTCCATACTGCTCAGGAATCTTGGCGGTGAAGTCTTGCCTATTAATACGTCGCCTTCATTAATAAAAGCTTCAGGATAAATAATTCCGTCTCCTTCTAATAATCTGTAATCTTTTTCGCTTCTATAACCCTTAACTTCTTTGTCAGGAATACTGATCTGATCAACCAAACCGCCAGAGTAACGAAGCTCTTCTGCAATACTTGGCCTGTAATATGTGCTTCTTCCCAAGCCTCTTTCAATTGAGCCCTTGTTAAGAATAATCGCGTCCTCCATATTATATCCTTTATAACTCATTATTGCTACAATTATATTTTGTCCAGAAGGATGCTTATCATATTCAGAAATTTCATGCATGATTGTATTGACAATAGGCATTTGAGGTGTTTGCAGGATGTTTACATCCATATCCATTCTTACTAAGTAATTTGCAATATAAAGTCCTAATGCCTGTTTTTGATTTTTGCTTCCTGCATTTAATCTTGTGGATTGGTTGTGATTTCCAAAAGGAACTAATGATGCGCATAATCCTAACTGCACCATTGGAGAAATTTCCATATGTGTATGTTCAGGTGTTAATTCTTCTTCTGTAAAAGCAACGAGAACATTCTCTTCTTCTAATGCGTCTAAATATTCAATAATGCCCTGATTGATTAAATCACTCCATGTCAGCTCTCCTTTTTCCAGTTGAGAAACATGCTTTTCTGTCAGCAATGGCTTGCCTTCTTTAATAACAAGAAGAGGCCTTCTTAATCTTCCTTTTCCTGCTTCTATAATTATATTATCATTTTCTTTAACATAAAGTACATTAATGTTTGGTGATAAAACTCCTTTCCTTCTTTCTGTGATAATATGATCAACAAACTCTACAGGATTCTCGACATCCCCTACAAATTTTCCGTTAAGATATACTTCAGTCATAATCTCACCTTTTGGATAGTTATTGATTATTAGTTTTTGCTTGTCAGTTTTTTGTTATTAATTATTATTTTTTTAATTGTCAGTATTATTAATTTTAACAATAGTATACTTTTATTTCTCTTAAATAACCGGCTTCAAGCCTACGCTTTTAAGTGAATTGATTAATTTTCCCTCGTCTTGGGCTGTGCTCAGTTCTGCCATTAAGGCAAGGTTTTTTCTTAAGCCAATGTTTGTACCTTCAGGAGTTTCTACTGGGCAAAGCCTTCCCAAATGAGTACAATGCAATTCTCTTGCCTCGAAGTTTTCCTGTGTTGTTGATAAAGGAGAAACTACTCTCTGAAGATGGCTTAGGCATTCAAGATAATTAATTCTTTGTATACGCTGGCTGATTCCTTTTCTTCCGCCGACCCAATTGCCTGTTGCCATTGAGCTGTAAATGCCGGATGTCAAAAGTTTATCCCTGATAACAACCTTGATTGACGGGAATTTACCTCTCTTTACAATTCTCTGGAAATTGTATAATAAGTCGCCGATTAATATCTTCAAATTGACTCTGAAAAGATCTGCGAGCAAATCGCCGCTCATTTTTATTCTTTTGTTGATATAATGATCCTTATCATCTAATGAAATTTGTCCGCGTGTTACAAGGATAAATTTTTTCAGATATTTGCAAAGATTATAAGCCTTGAAAATCCTATCTTCTTTTTTTGTTCCAAGATGCGGAAGCAGGTATTTGTCAACAATCTCCTGCATTCTTTCTATTCTTATCTCTTTTGACTGTGTGATGCCGATTCTTTTTGCAATCCAATCCTGTGCATCTTCCTCTGTCTTTATATCGACAAATTCAAGGAGATTTACAAAAACATCATCGCTCTGCTGATCAAAGAAAGTGAATTTCATAATATCTTCGTCTTTGGTAAGACCAAGAGCTTTTATAATTGAAATCAATGGCATTCTTTTTACTCTTGTAAATGTTATATAAAAAAGACCATCTTTCATCTTTTCCATTGTATGTGGAATTTTAAATGATCCTGATTCTGAGAACACTCTGCCCGTATATTCACTTGGGCCAATTTGGTTCTGGTCGACAAGGAATTTGTTTGCGCAGAGATCTTCTACATCAATCAAAACCCTTTCAGTGCCGTTGATTATAAAATAACCGCCTGTGTCATCAGGGTCTTCGCCTTTTTTTATTAATTCTTCTTTGTTAAGTTTGTTTAAATGGCAATATTTAGATTTCAGCATTATTGGTAAATTACCAACTTGTGTTACAAATGATTCTCTTTGGATTCCATTAATGTGCGCGCTTACCTCTATATATATTGGCGCAGCATAACTTATTTTTCTTAGTCTTGCTTCAATAGGATAGATTGGCCTTTTTGAGCCGTCTGCTTCAATTATTTCTGGTTTTGTAACCCATATTTTGTCAAATCTTATCTTAAAATCGTCAATATTATGTGGAATTATTGTAGGTTCAATAACCCTGTTCTCTTCAATTATATTCTGCAGTTCAGTGTCAATAAAATAATTAAAAGATTCAATATCTGACGCGACCAGATTATGGCTTTCAAAATATTTTTTTATTAAAACTCTTGGTGCTTTATGCATTTATTACACCCCTATAATATACTGTTTCGCCTGAAGTTGGACTCTTTCTTACAACTTTGATTATGTCGCCTTGTTTTGGCTTAAGATGTTTCACTGCCGGATCATCTGCAAGAATTTTTGGCAGTTCTTTTATACTTATATTATATTTTTCAAACAATTGTTTTTTTTCTTTTTCAGAAACAAGGGTATGTTTTGGTACTAGACTATGTTTTGTTATATCAAACTTATCTGCTGCCATTTTTCCATCCTCATCGTGTTTTCTCTTTGTGTATACAACAGTAATTAATTTGTTCGAAAATTAATTGCTGTATGTATATAATTCGTAGCTGAATGCTGCCTACCCCAATGAATAACAGCGTCGAATATTATCGTCTTACTTTAATTTTGTCTTCTTCATCACTAAATGCTGTCACGGGCATACCCCAGTGAATAACAGCGTCGAATACTATCGTCTTACTTTAATTTTGTATAAATTATCGCTAAATGCTGTCACGGGCTACCCCAGTGAATAACAGCGCAAATAAACATTGCTTTTTATTCAGCAGATATAATCATTGGTATTCCGTTGTTACGGGCCGTACGAGATTCGAACTCGCGACCTCTTGATTGCTTCTTGTTAGGAAACCACTCTTTTTTGAGGCGTTCTAACTTAAAAGTCAAGCGCTCTAGCCAGGCTGAGCTAACGGCCCAAAAAACGCCCTGGCCGGGAGACTCAGCGGTAATTCGCATTCTTTCGGCAACAAAAAGCCGTTTTAGATGCTTATTGCTGGATACGGGTCACGAATTACTGATTTTGAACCCGGGTCGAAGCCTTTCCGCTTATTTATTAATAAAATAAGTTTAAACGACAGGGCTTCATGATAGGCCACTACACTACCAGGGCATTTACTTATTTAAACCCATACTCATCCGTTTATAGCTAAAGCAAGGCTGTTAAATCTTTTTTTAGCAATAAGAAGGATAGAGAGACAGGTTTATCATTTACCTCTCTTTTTTTTCTTTATTTATAAAGCTTTTGGTGAGATTGGTGTTATTCTTTTGTAATTATAATTATAATTTTATGATGAGTGTACTTCAAATTATAGTATAATGTCGGACATAAATATTTATTGAAAATTTAATAAATTAAATTTTTAATCTGTCAAGAACCACTCACTGCAATTAAGTATCATGAAGGTATAATGATACAATAAATATGTGGTTCTTGATGCTCAGAATTACACCAATCAAGCGGTGGTTCTTGAGCACACAGAATCCCACTCGACCATAAACTCCAGATGGGTGGAATTCTGTTGTTTCA
>JAGVYH010000010.1 GCA_018303325.1 Candidatus Woesearchaeota archaeon | reverse complement strand
TAGCCAAAGTTTATCAGTATCATCTTTTTTCATTAAATGACATATATAGAATCCAGAGTTTATAAATTATGGCATTTTATTTTGAGTCAAGCCCTAAGTATCTTTTTATCTATTTTTTTTCCTTCTAACAATAATTGTTTTCGTTCTTCATACAGCATCCATCTGCATTCATCCAATGTGTATCCAAATCTTCTGCAGATTTCCCTATAAATCTTGTAAATGTAATAGAATGAATGTGTAAATCTTTCTTTTCTGTATGATTTTGTATACATAAATCCTTGCGCAACTTTTAATATCTGCTGATGTTTCTCGTCGATATTATATTGAATTATGTATTTTTTCTTCTGTTCCTTTATTTGTCTATCCTTTTCTTTTATTTCTTCTAATATTTCTTGTGGTGTTTTGCTGCTTTCTGCAACATTTAGAAGATTCTCATAAAAATGTTTTATCTCCCAAACAGGGCCAAGAAATTCATGCGGCAGCCAATTATACTGATTATAATGTTTTTTTAGCAGTTCATATTGTTCAGGATAAATTCCTTTGAACGTCTCTAAACTAGGTTTTTCTTTTAAAACTCCTTTAAGTTTATCGTTCATTATCTTAGAGCATAAATTTAAAAATTCAATTTCCTCTTCTGTAATAGTTGTCTTTTCTTCTGGTGTTATCAAAACAGAGAAAACTTCATTAACTTTTTTTGTATCTTTTACCTTTGTTTTAAGATATTTTAAGATATAATTGCTCAATTTCGGCTCATATACTTCTAAAATCATAGGCAAACTGCCTGAGACAAATTGTTGGATAGAATGGTCATTGAATTTTTGATAAATCTTCCATAACTCTTTATTTGTTGCAGTTGCTGGATCTAGCTTCTTAAGCTTTTTTTCAGTGGTGTTAATAATTTTATTAGAATCTTTTACAATCATTTTAATTATATTTAATCCCCATTTAGGATCATCTAAAATCTTTTTTAGAATCTGTTCAGCAGCATCTATTAATTCTTGTTTTACATAGCAGATCTTTGCTGTTTTTAGGTCGTCAAATACAAAAACCATTTCAGAAAATGGCTTGCTCAGTATTTTTTCTATTGCTTTTGTATTTTCATCGCCATAAAGCCTGCATAAATCAGGAATAATATTAAATTCATCAAAAAATATTGCATACTTTTTCATCTTTCTAACCTTTTTTTTAGATTTATTCATTTGATTCATACTAAATGCTTATTCTTGCTCTTGTTTTAATATTTTTGCATAATTCTCTGATGCATTTAGTTCAACAAAATCACCTTCTTTCAAAATTCTTGTTGCAATTTGTGCACCTGTAAGGCAGGGAACATTAAATTCTCTTGCTAATATTGCTGCATGACATGTTATTGAGCCGCCGTCATCTGTAATAATTCCAGCAACCTTGTCCATGTAAAACACAAGTTCTGGCATGGTCATTCTTGCAACGAGGATACATTTTTTGTCTGAATTGTTAAGATTATCCAATTCATTCTTATTATTTATAATTTTTATTATACCGCTTACTCTGCCAATTGAGCTGCATACGCCTGTTATCACTGAAATCTCTTCTATTTTTTTATCATCGACTGATTGCTCAACTAATTCCACATATTTATTTAATCCAGCTTCCTTTGAAGTGCCGTTATTAAATAAAAAAATACTCTCTTTATATCTTTGTTTCAGTTTTTTGGTTAGTTCTTCTTTTTTTTGCGCAACCAAATTTTCATCGCAAAGCATATCGATTTCTTCAGGCAAGATATATTTTAGCTCTTGTTCCTCTATTTCAGTTATTTCTTTCAGTCTTGAGAAAATCTGGTTGATGTAATAAAAGCTTTCAGATCTTTTTTCCTTTATTTTTTCTCTTAAAATTGAGAATTGCTTTATTGTATTTGCAATAAACCTCTCGTAGTCATTAAGATTCAATTCATGAACAGCATTTTCAAATTCTTTATCAGCATTATTAAGATAAACCGCATTATTGTTTTTTTGTATTTTACTAATTTCTTTTTCAAAGAACTGCATATCCCATTTATCAGATTCATAATCATATCCAAGCCACATAAATACTTCTAGTTTTTTAATATCATTCTTATTATAACTTATATTACTCTGATAAGGGTTGATTTTCCTATTATTTTTCACTATTTTTAAAATTTCATCATAACTTTTTTTAGTTAATGATGCCTGTGGCTCTCTTGTAAGTTTTTGCAGATACTCATTTACCTTTTTTTTGTCGCTTATTCTTAATTCAACAGCTTCTTTTAGCTTATTAAATAACAATCTGTCAACTAACGGCCCTATAAAGCTTCGTGAATACATATCTGTGTATAATTCAACATATTTTTTATAGAATTCTACTAACTGCTCGTTTGTAAGTGGGGTATTTTCGTCTAAATGTTTACAATGTTTAATAAGAATTTCTGCTTTTGCAAAAGCATCTTTAATTGTTTCATCAACAAACTGTTTATTGTTCATTATCTTATTAAAACAAAGCAGGCTAAGACATTCATACTCTTCTTTGTTTAAAATAAAATGATAAACACTATTTTTATAATATACTACTATCTGACTAAATTCCTTGCCAATAACCTCTTTTAGTTTTGAAGTTAGTGCTTTACCTATAAGAGTTATGTAAAATAAACTGACTTTTCTTGTGCTTAATATGAAATTATTTTTTTGCTCCATTTTGTGTTTGCATTTCTTTGTATTTTCTTACAGTTTCATCGTGTATTGCTTTTGCGCTTGGCGACAGTGTTATCTCTCCAGAAAATAAGTTTTCGTAATGTGCTGGGCCCTCTTCGACAAGATGAATACCTCTAAATTCCACGCCATGCAATTCTGCAATCTGGTCAACAAACACTTCAACACCATCGTGGCCATAAAGCAATCTTATACTTACATCTTTGTGTGGTCCAATTCTTTCTGCTAGTCTTCTGAAAATCATGTCAACCAATGCTTCCTGTTCAACATCCTTGCCATTCTCGCCTTTATACCTTAATGCAGCAGCTGAAAGCTCTCTTGTTGGTGCACCATGCATATTTATTGTTACGATGTCACCAATTCTATGCCTCCGTAAAGCATAATCAACACTTGCTGCAAGTTTTCTTTCTTGTTTCACCATTTCATCAACTATTAATGAGCAGGAGACACCAGAATATTCAGCAATCATTCTTGCTAATCCTGAATCATTCCAAGGAATACAATATTGTACAATGGCTGGATAAGCAGGTCCTAATCCATCACCACCACAGAATTCTGAGACGATGAGTTCATCTTCTAAATATCGAATAATATTACTTTTCCTTGCTTCTCTTCTGATTACTTCTTCAACAGGCTCAAGCTCTCCTTTTTCAATCAAAGCATGATGTCCGAATAATGCCCATAATGAATAAACAGGCTCAGAATTTCCTCTTATCATAACAACAGGCGCTTCAGCCATTCTGCTTATTAACCCTATTCTCTGTCTTGTCATTTCATTGCCTTCTCTTAGAACATCAGCTAATGTTTGGTATATTTCAGAATGTGGATTAATTGGCTTGTTTTGTGGATATGGCAATGCACCATCATCTCCTGCAATAACAGCAGCAATCCATCTTAATTCAGGCCTTGGTATGCCAGCTGCTTTGGCAAACGGTTTTGTTAATTGTTTGTTTGCTCTGAAAGCATTGCTGTCGCCATGAATCACCCATCTATCTATTCTTCCACTATTACTTCTAACATCCTCTTTTGCTTCTCTTATATATTTTTCTAAATCATCCAAACTGCATTGCTGGATATCACTCATATGTACAACATATACCATTTTAAATTACCCCCATTTCTTTTGCTTCAAAGAACACTATAATTTTTGTTTATTACTATTCAGTAATTCAACATTTATATATACTTTTCCCCCTTATATAATGGGTATGAAAAAGTGGTGAGTATAAATTATTAAACCCATATTCAAAATGTGGTGTGCTTGGTCAAATTCTCAAGAATAAATGGTATCATCTTGCTCTCAGCAATCCTTAAATGCTCCTGGCATGTTGACTCAGATATCTTTAGTAACTTTGCAAGTTTTCTAATGTTTGTTTTTTTTGGAAATTCGTAATAACCCATACCATAAGCAAGCTTTATTACCTTCTCTTGCATGGTTGACAAAGCAGGTATCTGTATAGGCATTGTAATCTTCGCAACCTTCTCTTCTTTATATTTTAAGAATTCGATTTCATAGCCTTTTTTTGTGTTCTCAATAAATTTGTTTAGAATCTCTTTGCTCCATGCAGCAACCTCAACATACTCCCATCCATCTGGCTTTATCACAATTGGTTTACTGAATATCAATCCAGGAACAACATTTCTTAATATTCTTGTTTCTTTTTTTGGAACATAATAAGAAAAGATGTATTGATCACCTTCAATATCAATATATTCCATTTGTTTCAATGATTTTATTTCATCAAGATATGCCTTTTTGTTCTTCTCGTCTCCATAAATAACATGGTAAGAAGTGATATAATCCTTATTCTCGTCGTTATAGAATGTAAGGGGGTAACCATATACAGTGAGATTGTGCTTTTTAGCGCCCCTGCATCCCCATGATTCCCTATGCCTCATCTTTAGTTTAGCTGTCCACATAATAAAACTTAAGAATAATTAAGTTTAAATAATTAATGGTGTGCCACATACCCACTCTAAAGTTAATAAACATATTTAAATAACTGTGTTACTTAAATTGTGAAAAGAGTAAAAGGAAACTGCAAAAAAATAATAATTATACTGAAAAGATGCAAAATGGGCTTTTTCGATAAACTAAAATTTTGGAAAAAATCTGATGATTTCGGCGACATAGGCAAAGGACTAAGTTTAGAAGGCCAAGATTTAGGCGGATTAAGCGGCACAGATTTAGGATTAGGGAGAGATACAGCAGGTTTGGGAAGAGACACACTTGGTTTGCAGACAGAAGGAATGGACAATGCATGGACAAGTCCTCAAATGCAGCAAGCTCATACAGCTCAACCATCTCGTGGATATCAATATCAACAACCTGCACAGCAATTTCAGCACCAACCACAATACGAGAAACCAGTGATTGTATCTCAAGACGAAGGTTTTGGCACAAAAGCTTATTCTATGGAAAAGAACATGGAAGTTATTTCTGCGAAATTAGATGCGCTAAAAGCAGGCATTGATGCAATGAATCAGAGATTAGCTACAATAGAGCACGAGATTAGGCAAAAGAGATGGTAGATTTTTAATTAAATGATGAGAGGGTGTAATGATATTTGTTTAGCAGAGGTTATGTTTTTCAATCTTTTTTCTCGTCAGGTTTTTCGCTTTAATTATTATTTCTCGTTCACAATCCTTTTTCTCGCTCACAGCACGTTTGTGGGACGCAGTCCACAGTCACATGAAAAATAAAAATAGGTGCTGGGTGTTGGGTGCTAGGTGCTAGCGGCGATAATTCATCGTAACTAGCACCCAGCACCTAGAACCCAGCACCCACTTAGAATCTAGCACCTAGTTTTCATAGTGAACTGGTTGGACATGCCAAGAACGAAATAAATAAAATAATTTTATTCATCTAAACAACTTTTCAGCAGAATATCTCTCTCAACTTCTCTTTTAGATCAGTAATCTTAACTCTTATCTGCTTGGTTGTATCTCTTTCTCTTATTGTAACACAATTATCTTTTTCAATGGTTTCAAAATCAATTGTTAGGCATAACGGAATTCCTATCTCATCTGCTCTTGCATATCTTCTTCCAATTGCGCCTGAGCGGTCATAGAAGCATACAAACTCATTTTTAAGTAAATTGTAAACTTCCTTTGCCTTGTCCTCCAGCTTGTTAACCAGAGGCAGAACCGCAACTTGTGTAGGCACTAGTTTTTTATGCAGTTTTAATACAATCCAATCTCTCTCTTTGTTTTTTGGATCATGCGTATAAGCATCAAACATGAATGCTAGAAAAGCTCTGTCTACACCCTGAGAAGGTTCAATTACTTTAGGCAATACTTTTTTCTTTGTTGCTTCGTCAAATAGTTCAAAACTCTTTTTTGAATGTTTCTGATGCTGTTCTAGGTCAAAGCTGCCCCTATTTGCCATTCCATGTATTTCTTTCCAGCCGAATGGAAAATTATATTCTATGTCAAAACATGCTGAACTGTAATGTGCAAGCTCGTCTTTTCTGTGCTCTCTTAATCTTAAATTTTCTTTCTTAATGCCTAAATCAACAAACCATTGGTACTGCTGTTTTAACCAATAAGCATGCCATTCTTCCATTAATTGCATTTTTAAGATATCTTTTATCTTTAATTTCTGAATATGGACTTGTTCATGTAGATTCTTTTTTTGATTCTTTTCATGTGAACTTTTCTTTTCCTGTGTTTCTGCTGTTAGAATTTGAAATTCATAGTCTAAATCCTGTTTTGCCAATAAATTGCACTTTTTCTCCTCAGGATGAATAAAATATTCTAACTCCATCTGCTCAAATTCTCTGCATCTGAACAAGAAGTCTCGAGGGGAAATTTCATTCCTGAAAGCTCTGCCTATCTGCGCAATGCCAAAAGGTAATTGTACTCTGGCTGTTTCAGTTATAATTTTGAAATTAGTAAACATCTGCTGAGCTGTTTCTGGCCTTAGATATGCAACTGCTTCTTCAGATTCAACAGGTCCTACACATGTTTTGAACATTAAATTGAATTCTTTTGGCTTGCTTAGATTGCCTTTGCATATAGGACATTTAAGATTATTCTGCTCGATTAGTTTATTGATATCTTCTTTTGAAAGCCCTTCTGCTGCAATACTTAATTCATCTTCTATCAGCTGGTCAGCTCTTTTTCTTGCCCTGCATTTTGTGCATTCGACCATTAAATCAGCGAAACAACCAACATGGCCAGATGCCTGCCAGACTTTTTGGTGTGAAATAATTGTACCATCAATGCCAACAACATCGTCTCTGCTCTTCACAAATATTTTCCACCAATCCTGTTTAATATTATTTTTTACTTCAACACCCAAAGGGCCATAATCAAAAAAACCAGACATCCCACCATAAATCTCACTATTAGAATAAACAAACCCTTTTCTTTTGCAGAAGGTTGACATTTCTTCTATTGATATATTGGAGATGTGGGAATTGAAGTTTTCAGCCATAATTTTGGTTAGTTTAGTACTATTTATATAATTTTTTGTTATTTGACAAGCAGCAATAATAAATAGTAAGATGGTTTGCTGGTAGGAAGGTTTGAGGGTAACTGCTTGTTTTCGTTGAACCTTCTTACCATCAAACTTTCAAACCATCTTACCTTTTCTATACCTAATTTTTCTCTTGATAGTCGATGTAAATATTTGTGTCTAAATAAATTAGTTGTGACATAAATAGAAACTATAGAACAACTACTTAATATACCCTCTGTTTAAATTTCCGTAGATTTTCCGACGTGAGGTAGTTTTGGCTAGTGATTTTCGGAAATGATATTTAAAGCATGAAAAATTTGTCGAAAATCTTTTGGTGAAACTGAAAGGTTTTTGGTGAAAAACAAAACATTACTAAAAACATAATGGTTGTAAATTTAATTAAAATATTCTTCTCAAAAAAACGCAAAACACATATCACTTGCTTTGTTCCCGTATTAATTGCTTCAATGTTGCAAATGCTCTTGGCGCATCTTCTTCTTTTATAATAAATGTCAGCTCTGTAAATGTTGAAACAATTTCTATAATATTTATGTTCTCCCAGTTTAATGCTCTCGTGGCTATATAAAACAGACCAATAGTCTGTATTGCTTCTACAGGAATATTTATTGTGACGCTGGCAATATCCTCTACTTCTGACTTAATTTCCTTTGAATCAAATAAGGATCTTATTTTTGGCTTGTTCCTTCTGTTTGTTATCAATGTTATTTCATTAATGCCTTGAGTTACAGTAAGAAAATCATTCTCTGAGTTTATTTTGTCATATAATTTGCTGATTTTTGCCTGTATACTTGGAAGTTTTCTTAATGTTATCTCATATAAATCAGATTTAACACTAATATCTGAACTTAAATCAAATTTTGCAGTTTTTATGAATGATTTGTTTAGTTTTTCACCTAATCTTCTTATCGCCATCATTACTGCCCCAAATTTAACTTTTTCTTTCATTTCTGTTTCTACTTCTGGCAAAATCTCCTCTGCCAATGCAGCTACATTAATTACTCCTCTGACTAATGCTTCCTGAAGAAATGGCTTTCTTTCAACGATTTTTTCAACTGTTCTTGCGATTGTTACCATATTAACATGATATAGTAGTTAACAGTTTATATATTTTTTGTTAAATAGTTAACATTATGTTAAAGGATTGTTAGATACATTAATATTAGAAAAAGGGATATACTAAAAGTCCTTGGGGTTCGAACAAACCTCAAGGACTTTTGTATATACAAAAGTGATTAATTTGTTCGAAAATTAATCACTTTTGGTATAATGTAATAAGTAAATAATTAAGACCACTACTTACAGCATGAAATGTTATACAATCACAACCAATTTCTAAAAGTGAAGCACAACTTATTGCTCCTTTCTTTGCATATTCTAATACATAATTAGAATTTAGAACATAAATTTTTTCTGTTAGATTCCAAATGCCAGCTTTGTGCTTTACATTTATAATACATTTCATTGCTTTGTCAAAATCCATTCCTCTGCCATAAACTCTTTCTGCAAATGCTCTTTGAGTCGGATTAAGTTGTTTTTTGTAGTTCAAAAGATCTATTGTAAAGTAACTATATTCTTCATTCATGCGAGGACTACATCTATGTTCCCCCTCTTTTAAGTTAAGTTCTGATAATGGAATTCTTAATGTGCTATTTGCATTAATCACACTTTCAATGTTTTTTCGTGGTATATAATAATGTGTTCTTGACATTTGATGCAATGCATCTTTCAAATTAGCAAGCAGAAGATTATTCTCTCTTCTTGCAAGATAAAGTATACCCTCTCCTTCTTCAACAACATATAATGGAAAATCTGCTGTATTATACGTATTCCTTTTATGTATACTAGGAAGAAATTCATAATCTTGTTCATCTTCATCTTGTTCGTTATCATCTTTTCCATTTTTTATTAAGAAGCTAATTAACTCATCCACATTAGGTATTTTAGTAATATCTAAACAAGATAACATTTTATCTAACAATCTTTTATCCCAAAGCAGTTCATCAAACAAATCAGATCTCATTGCACTTATTAAACCATTATTAAGATCTATCTCCAAGGTATTTACTTTATGATGTTTTTTTTTCGCTTTTATTTTTATGTTATTTAACAATTCAACTTCTAATCTTCTATTATTTAACAAATCAACAATACAACCCATTCTATGAGAATATTCTCTGGTGACATTATGAGTTTTGTGGATTATCTCATTCATCTCTATAAAGTCTTGTGTAGGAACTTCTCCACCGCGCTCAGGAGCAGATTCATAACAATAAATGCCATCATTATCTCTTCCAAAATATCCGTCTTCTTGTTCCTGTCTTTGTTCTTGTACTGGTTGTGCTGTCATATTTATCACAATAAGAAGATAGCAGTTTCCATAGATAAGCTTGACGTTAACTAATTTACACATTTTTTTAAAAAGGTTTATAATTACTCATAATTGTAATTCTTCTTAATGGCTATCTATTAATCTTGAAGTTATTTAACAAATAATTATCTTTTTGTTGCATAGTTTACATTAATCTAAAATAGTTTATCTGAGTCTATCCTCTACATGTATAATTTAAGTGATAATAGTTAACTGGTGATAATAATGAACACAAGAACACATCTTAACTTAAGAGCAGAAATTGGAACATACATGGATGAGTGTCGGAAATGTCGTCGATATAGACAACAATATTGATGATTACACTTTTCTTAATAATAACTGCAATGATAGTTGTAATAGTATTTGTAATAATAAATTTGATAATAATTGTGATAACATTTGTAATAATAACAGTAATAACTGTTGTAATAATAGTTGTTATGCGTCTGTACTTCAAGTTTCTTTTGAAATCTTTGAAGGAAACGGGAATGTTTTTGCAATAATAAACGAAAGAATTAATTCTATTCCTAATGATGAAACAAGAAGTGAGTTAAGCAAAGAGATATGTAATTCAAACCAAATCCATAATAAAAGGATAGATGGATTACTTTTTCTCCAACCTTCAAATGTTGCAGATATAAAAATGCGCATATTTGAAAAAGACGGCTCAGAATCAGATATGTGCGGCAATGGATTAAGGTGTATTGCAAAATATCTTGAACAAAAATCTGCGATAAGAAACCCAAAAATAAACATCGAGACAAACAGCGGTATATTTTTAACAGAAGTAATTGGCGACACTGTAAAAGTTGATATGGGTTTTCCACAAGATCCTTTGAAATATGTTAATTTACAAAAAGCAGCATTCAATGTATTAACGCAATTTTGCATAGCTTTCACTTATAAAAATCACATTATTTATTTATTAAATTCTGGTGAGCCGCATGGCGTGATAATTGTTGACGATATAGATCATATTGATTTAACTGCATTTTTAGATTTTATTCAAAACAAAGAATTATTTCCGTTTGGCATAAATTTAAATGCCATGCAAATTATCAACGACAAAACAATCAGGATAAGAACATTAGAGCGCGGTTTATGGGCGACAACATTATGCTGCGGCACAGGCTCAACATCATGCGCAACTTTGATGTGGTTGTTAAATACACACCATAATAATTCTAATAATCCTAATAATCCTAATAATCCTAATGAGATTAAAGTAATTAGTGATGGTGGAAAGCTGTACATAAAATTCTCAAAAAACAAGATTTGGATGAGAGGAACAGCGAGGCGAATTGGCTGTTTAAATTATCAAATGACTAAAATGAATGGTGCTGTTCCATGAAAACAAATCATTCTATATTATCAAGTCCAATTGATAGCGTCATTGATAATGTTAGCATTCTGATGGATGGAGCTCCTATTACTGTCCAGAATTCTAATTCATGGCCAAGTAAAACTTTCAAAAGGCATACACCTATACTTCATCTTTATGCAATGTTAAGAGAAAAATATCCTGCTTCAATAGTTACACCTGTTATCGACGCAAAACCACTTAATTTTGAAAGTATGCTTCCTGAAATCTATAAAGATTTTGAAAGATTTGCAGGTTTAATTCATACAGATTTATGGTTGATTGATGAAGCAGCCATAAAACAACCGAGACATGATGGAAGATATAATGATTCCATAAGAGAATGGGTGTCTTTCTTAAACACACTTGATTTAGGTTTGCTTAGAAAAATAGATGAGGATAAAAGATTCTCTGTTCAAGATTTGATAATGGTAGATGGCAAGGTAACTGATATTCGTGAACACGGCAGATTAAAATGTACAATAGCTGAGCTGATTGTATATTATGAAAAAATGAAACATATCACTTATGCAACAAAAGAACATCTAAATAATAATCGCAAGGTAATAAGCAATAATAGTAATGTGATTCTATTGACTGGTTATGATGAAGGCTACTTGTTTCTTTATGGAAACGGCCGACACTTTAAGCAAATACAGTCATCACTTGAAGTTTCCTTGTCGCAGCATTATAGTAAAGAAGTTACAATAATTGATTTTATGTACGGATTAAATCCTGATAAAAACTTTAATCCGATTGAATATTCAAAACCATTTTCACAATTTTCAGAAGAACAGCAATATGCAATAAGAGTTGCAAATGCAGCTTATTGCCTAGCAACATCATTTTATTTAGAAAACATAACAAAAACTAAACTTGATGAGCAAGATGAGCAACAGTTGCATAAATTAAGAATCAATGCAGCAAGGCCAGAGTTAACAGCGTCGTTAAATCGGCTAATTATGGATATTGATATAACAAATAGAGATGAGATTATTAATAAGGAAAAAGAAATATATAACTTATTGGAGGCGTGATTAAAATGAGTGAAATAAACATTAATGAAATAAACGTTAATGAAATAACATTCTTGGTAGAAAGATTAAAACCTTCCCAAAGGTCTGGTTATGGTATAACATATAAACCTGTGTTTCCATCACACAGAAAAGATATATGCGCAATAGTAAGAAGTACAACATTAAGAAATGATAGATTAACACCAGATACAGATTTTGCATATTTTTTTTGGTACGAGGATAGGTTGAATTATAAAGAGATTGTAAAATCAGCCGGTTATTTGGAAATTGAAGATATAACCGAAGATGATATTAATTTTGTTGTTAGAGTAAAAGGCAGTACAAGTTTAACTAGATGGGCAATAGCTGGCTCAGAAGCTTGTGCTTTTAATAGGTTAAGAACATATAAAATAAAAAAGTCAGAATTAACAACAGGTGACTTTGAAGAGTGGGTTCAACCACATGAAGAGCGTGTTCAACCACAACAAGTAAACCTATGGACTGTAGTTGGCCTCTCTTATGAATAAATACGATTTTACAAGAAAAAAGAAATTACGAAAATTCAACCACTCATCCACTCAACTTCTTCCTTATCTAATTCAAAGAACTCTCCTAATTTTACTCTTGAGCTTTTGTTCTTTTTCATTATATATTGAACATACGGCAGCGTGCTTTTAATTGTATCTTTCACAGAAGTGTGTGTTTTTGAGGCAATTTTTTCTGCAATAGCTTTTCTCTGCTGGTATTTCATGTTAGCTCTCCAAATTTTTAAAAGCCTTTGCGTTGGTCCATAACTTACAAATTCCTTGTTTTTCTCGTCCTTTGATACTGCAATTCCTGCTGTCAGCAGATCATTAATATACACTAAGAATCGCCAATGCTGCCACCTTGATATTCGTCCTCTGAACACATCTGCCCTGCTTAACATATTATAAGCTCTTGCAAGGTCTTCAGGTTTAGTATACTCTTTTGGCAGATTCTCGTCAATCCACAAAAATAATTGGTCTGTATCTTCTTCAACATTATTAAATGCCATTGACGCTATTTTTGGATCTTTTATCTTAAATATTCTTACAAGCGCATCTATTATGCTCTCTTTTTTGTCTCGCTCGCTTAACTGTTCCATATCTGATTTTTCAAGTTCATTTTTGTTCTGAACAAGCCCTTGGAGGTCGTTGATTGCAGCCCTTAAATCTCCATCTGCTCTTCTTGCAAGTGATTTAAGGTCATGCTCCTGAAATTTAACACCTTCTTTTTTGCAGATATCACTAAGCTTTTCGTATATAATGAGATAATTTAATGAGCTGAATTCAGCAAGCTCACATTTATTCCTCAAAGAACTTAGTTTCTGGTCATAAGGATTTGTTGCTGTGCATATTATAGGAAATGAAGTACTTTCTATTATGCTGATTATTGCCTGAATTCCGCCTCTGTCTTTTGTCCCTGACAAACCATCAACCTCGTCTACAAGAATAATTTTTTGTTTCATGAACAAACTCATTTGTTTTGAGGCTTGACCTATTGTCTGATTTATCAGTTCTGCATTCCTAAAGTCACTTGCATTCACTTCAATTATTTCTAAATTTAACTCATTTGCCAATGCATATACAGAACAGGTTTTGCCAACACCGCTTGAACCATAAATGAGAATAGCTTTTTTTCTTTGGGTTTTGAAATTTTTTATGAAGTTTCTTATTGCACTGATAGAATTATCCTGTCCAACTACATCTTTTGTTGAAGTTGGCTGATATTTACGTATCCAAGGTACAAATTCCTGCCTATTTATGCTGTTCATACATCCCCACCACTTATGTACTCATACTAACTTGTGCACATATACTAACGCAGAAATTGCCTGAATTTATTAAGTTTGCTGATAATTCATTTTCCAAAAGAGTAGAATTTTTCCATAAAGCTCAAAAATCAATAATATTTATAAAGATTTACCTTACTTCTATACACTTATGGCTAAACATAATGCAAATACTGCTAAATTGTCAGAGAAAGATAAAGAACAAACTAATAATAATGAACAAATTAAGCAAATTAATGACAATAAGCAAGAGTCTAAACAAAAGAATAAATTAGATAATAAACTGGGAAATAAGCAAGGAAGCAAACAAGATAATAAACAGGGAAATAAAGAAAATAAACAAGAGCCACAAGACTATAATTTCAAGACAGATGAGCCTAAATGGCAAAAATTCTGGCTAAAAGAGGGGATATATAAATTTGACCAAAAGGATACTAAACGGGAAATTTATTCTGTGGACACACCACCACCAACCATTTCTGGCAATATGCACATAGGCCATGCTTTCAGTTATTCTCAGCAAGACTTTGTTGTAAGATACCAAAGAATGTTAGGCAAGAATGTATTTTATCCGTTTGGCACAGATGATAATGGCCTGCCAACTGATAGATTAGTTGAAAAAATAAACAATGTCCGTTCCAGCCATATGGACAGGACTGAATACATTAAATTATGCCTCGCAACACTTGAGAGAATAAGAGAAGATTTTATTAGCGACTGGAAAAGAATAGGCATGAGCTGTGACTGGAGCATATATTACAGCACAATCAATGACCATTGCAGAAAACTATCGCAAAAAAGTTTTATTGATCTTTACAAAGCAGGAAGAGAATACCAAAAAGAGGCTCCAACAATCTGGTGTCCTCACTGTCAGACTGCTATAGCACAGGTTGAATTAGTTGACAAAGAAAAGCCAAGCAAATTTGTTGACATTATTTTTAAGGTTGAAACAGGTGAGGGCAAAAATAAAACATCTGAAGATATTGTTATCGCTACAACAAGACCAGAGATGTTAGGCAGCTGTGTTGCAGTTTTTGCACATCCTTCTGATGAGCGTTACACTAAATTTATTGGCAAAAAAGCAAGAGTGCCTTTATTCAATCATTATGTTTCTATCTTGGCAGATGAAAGGGCAAATCCTGAAAAAGGAACAGGCATAGTTATGTGCTGCACGTTTGGAGATCAAACAGATATTGAATGGTACAAAGCGCATAATCTGCAATTGAAGATTTCTATCAGCCAAGGCGGATTCATGACAGAGATGGCTGGAAGATACAAAGGCCTCAAAATTAAAGAAGCAAGAGAACAGATAATTAATGACCTCAAAGAAGCTGGTTTGCTAATAAAGGAAACTCCAATTACACATATGGTTAATGTCCACGACAAATGCAGCACAGAAGTTGAAATACTTAATTCTAAACAATGGTTTATTAAATATCTTGACTTAAAAGAAGAATTCCTTAAAAGAGGGCAGGAAATTACATGGTATCCAAGATTTATGAGGCACAGATTTGATAATTGGATAAGCGGCCTGCAATGGGACTGGTGCATTTCAAGGCAGAGGCATTTTGGTGTCCCTTTCCCTGTATGGTATTGCAAGAAATGCGAATCAGTTATTGTTGCAGACGAGAAACAGTTGCCTGTTGATCCGATTGTTGACAAGCCATATGGAAAGAATGGAAAAAATGCAGTATGTGCAAAATGCGGCTCTAATGAGGTTGTTCCAGAAAAAGATGTTCTTGATACATGGGCAACATCATCTCTAACACCACATCTTGCAATTGAATTAATGAAAGGCAAACCGTGCTATAATAAACTATATGATCAAATGTATCCAATGAGTTTAAGGCCGCAGGCGCATGACATTATTACTTTCTGGCTTTTCAACACAGTTGTAAAAGCTCATTTGCAAGACAATAATATTCCTTGGAAAAATGTAATGATAAGCGGTTGGGCATTGGACCCTCACGGCAGAAAAATGTCAAAAAGTTTAGGCAATACTGTCGAGCCAAGGCCTGTACTTGATAATTATGGCGCAGATTGTTTAAGATTTTGGGCAGCAGGATCAAAACTAGGTGAAGATTTGTCATATCAAGAGAAGGATTTGGTCACAGGCAAAAAAATGATTACTAAATTATGGAATGCTTCTAAATTTGCAATCATGCATCTTCAAGATTACGATTATGAGCAGCCGCAGATTGAGATGCTCGAGGTAATAGATAAATGGATCTTGTCAAAATTGCATAAATTAATCAAACAATCTACAGAAAGTTTTGAGTGCTATGAATATTCTAAAGCAAAGATTGAGACAGAAAAATTCTTCTGGCATGAATTGTGCGATAATTACTTAGAAATTGTCAAAGACAGATTATATAATCCTGATAAAAGAGGGTCTAACGGAAAGGAAAAAAGGAGATCAGCCCAGTTCACTTTATATCAAGTATATCTTAATCTATTGAAACTAAGCGCACCAATAATGCCGCATATCACCGAAGCTGTTTATCAGTTATACTGGCAAAAAAAAGAAGGTGTTAAAAGCATCCACATCTCTAAATGGCCTTCGTATGATGAACAGTTTGTTGATGAGTTTGCAGAAGAGATTGGTGATAAATTTGTGGCAGTACTTGCTGGTGTCAGAAAATATAAATCAGAGAAAAAACTAAGTCTGAAAGCAGAGTTAAGCAAATTGATTATTATCTGCGACGAAAAAATAAGAAAGGATTTAGAATTTGTAAAAGAAGATATGTTGGCTGTATGCAAAGCAGATGCACTTGAGTTTGAGGGCAATGCAGATATTATAATTAATGAGAATATTAAGATTGGTGTTGAGATAAAGCAGAACACACAAATTCTGTCTTAATTGTCTGAACTTTTGCGGTTTTTGAAATTTAAGTATAAATTTTAAATGTCTTTGTATCTTACTTATATTGCTTAACATTATCAATTTTTGAATAATCACAAAAGTTGAGTTAATTATTCAGGTTTACTATAAAGCCTATAAATCAGTAGATTTTGCCTAATTTTATCCATCCCATTTGGCGATTGGGTAATTCATTTCTCCTCGAAAATTTTTCGGTTTTTTTGTGTGAACTTTTATTAATCTGTTTTACTTTATTCTTCTTTTGAATATAACTTGAATAATTTAATTTCCGTAAGATTTTCGATTAAAAAATTTACTAAAAAAAGAGGTTCGACACATAATGAATTTATTTATTGTTGATAAAAAGGCAGATATAAAAAAATATAATTATTTAATCACTGAAATAGGTAATGTATTAGAGCAAGGTAGAAAGCAGGCTTTTCATTCTGTAAATACTATTCTTATTACAACATATTGGAAAATAGGGAAAAAGATAGTTGAGTTTGAGCAGCATGGAAAGGAAAAAGCAAAGTATGGCGTTTCATTATTGGATAATCTCTCAACAGATTTAAAGCTAAAATATGGTAAAGGTTTTAGTAAGAGCAACGTATATCTTATGAGAATGTTTTACTTGAAATACCAAAAATTCCAGACAGTGTCTGGAAAATTGGGCTGGAGTCATTATTCAGAATTGCTCTCGATAGAAGATGACATGGCAAGACTGTTTTATGAAAGCCAGTGTCTAAAAGAGAATTGGTCAGTAAGAGAGCTTCAGAGGCAGATTAACACTGCATTATTTCACAGAATTGCGTTAAGTAAGGATAAAAAAGGAGTTATGAACCTTTCAAAGAGAGGCTTGCTTGTAGAAAGCGCAAAAGATGTTATAAAAGACCCTTATATCTTAGAATTTCTTAATATTCCTGAAAACTATAAGT
Organism: Candidatus Woesearchaeota archaeon; assembly: GCA_018303325.1. GTDB lineage: Archaea > Nanobdellota > Nanobdellia > Woesearchaeales > DSVV01 > JACQSP01. The sequence continues at coordinate 1,628 of JAGVYH010000010.1, read as the reverse complement.
ACTCTGAAAAAGAGTTAGAACAGAAGATAATAAACAATTTGCAGATGTTTCTATTAGAACTAGGAAAAGGGTTTACTTTTGTAAAACGGCAATTTAGGATTACATTAGACAATACCCATTATTATGTGGATTTGGTTTTTTACCATAAGATATTAAAGTGTTTTGTTCTTATAGACTTAAAAATAGGAAAGGTTCGCCATAATGACATTGGACAAATGAATATGTACCTTAACTATTTTAAAGAAGAGGAAAACTCCTCTGCAGATAATGAGCCCATTGGTATTATATTATCTGCTGAGAAAAACAATTTTTTAGTGAAATATACTTTAGGTGGAATTACAAACAAATTGTTTGTTTCAAAATACAAATTGTATCTTCCAGACAAAGAAGAATTGAAAAATAGACTGAAGGAATTAGTTGATAATTTTTAAAAAAAATAAATAACTTAAATTCCAAACATCTCACCATAAAACATATAAACCATAAAACATTTATGCACTTTGGTGATTTAAAATGAAACAAGACTCAAAACAAGAAAACCCACTTTTTATATTAAGACCAAACATATCTGTAGCGATAATACCTGTAATAGTAGGTGCTATAATCGCAGGAATCTTTGTTGGATTTTTTGTTTGGACAATTTTTCATAATCTGATTACTTACAGTTTGGTTTTTGGAATTATTACCGCAATGATTCTGGCAATTGTAATCATCTTTTTTCGTTTGATGAATTTAAATGCCATGCGCTACCTTTTTTATCAGAAAAAAGCAGAGTTTTTTGAAGGCTTTCTTAACATTGTGCAAAGAACTGTGCAATATGACAAGGTAACTGATTGTGTTCTTACTATCAGTATATGGGACCGACTATTCGGCACAGGAACAATAAGATTAATCACAGCAGGACATTTGGGTGCAGTTAATTATGGTGGCTATCAAGGAGCAGGTGGCGGAATTGCTCTTCAATATCTAAATAATCCTAATGATGTTTATAAAAGAATACAGAAATTGATTGGGAAAGAGTGATAATTAATCGCTGATGTCTCCAAGAGATGGTTTTACTAGTTCAATTAAGGTTTTTGAATCTAACTCTATACCTGCTGATGGGTTGCCAGAGCTGATGTTTACTTTTACTTTTTTTAGAATAATCTTATCAAAAAGAATAGGAATTGTTGTTTTTAATAACAATGGTGGGATTGCGCCTAATTGATATCCTAATACTTCTTCAATATCTTTTTTTACAGCAAAACTTAATCTTGAACATCCTACTAATTCCCTTACTTTTTGTAGATTTAATTTTTTATCAGATGTTAAGCATGCCAAATAATATTTTTTCTCTTTATCTACTAAAAGAATACACTTAATCATTTCATCAATAGGGACATTCCTTTCTTTAGTAGCATCTTCACAAGTAAAAACCGGTTTGGTATGAGGAAGAAGTTTATATTTAATTCCTTTTGAATTTAATAATTTGGTAATGTTTGTTTCAATTATCATCTTAAATATAGTGGTGGGCTTTAATAATTGTATCCATTTAGTGTACGTAAAGAATCCCCAGCACTTTAGTGCTGGGTCTCGCTATTTTCTCAGAAAAATTTAAGATGCGGCTTCGCCGCAGTATAAACTGCGAA
>JAGVYH010000009.1 GCA_018303325.1 Candidatus Woesearchaeota archaeon | reverse complement strand
AATATTAGTAAAATATAATATTAGTAAAATATAATATTAGTAAAATATAATATTAGTAAAATATAATATTAGTAAAATATAATATTAGTAAAATATAATTGTTGAAAGAATATAAACTTAATAAAGAAAAAAGGTAAACCATGCCAGAACTATACGAAGGAAAAAAAGACTGGGAATATGATGTAATCCGAGAAGGAGAAGAGAATATACTTTACATTTATGTAGAGCATCTTAGTTATGCCCCTTCTATAGAAGATTATGCTACTGTAATGTCTATGCTGATGGATATTCTTGCGCAGGTTACAGGCGTCACAAAGATTGTATTCTCTCAAAAAAGAGAGCATGAGTATGATTATTCTCAAACAAAAATATTAATGGAGATTGTTGAGATTTACAAAAAAATAATTCAGGAAAAGGATATGTTCAGCTATAGTACAATCGGCCTCGACCAGTTAAATGTCCAGTACATAAACCAACGATTTGCAGAGTTCCAAAATCTGGCATTTAAGATGATGAAAAGCGATCCAATCAGCGCCTATGTTGAATTGTTAAGAGCATTGAGAAGGGAAAAGATTGATCTTGAAAAGATTACAGAGCCAAAATTCAAGGAAGTTGTCAAAAGATATGCTGCTATCATTAATTATGTTGTTTCTTTGCTCGAAAAAACAAGATTGATCGAACTTGCAAAACCATACATTCCAGGATATAAATTAGGTGACAGAAGCATATACCGGTACATATTCACACCAATTATTAAACCAGATTTCATGTTTACAAAACTCATGTCAACATTTCCGCCTGACGGAGAAGAGATTGACAGTTATACCATTAACGATGAAAGTGATGTAACTGTATTTAAGTTTCCCGACGACACAAAAGTGCTTTATCATTTAATGCCGCCTGAATTTAAATTAACAGAGGATAAGTATGAGCTTTTGGACATTGCAAGAAAAATCATGGCTGAGCACAAGCCAAGAGAGGAAGAATTTACAGACCCTGAACGAATGAGGGAAGTTTTTTTTAACATTGGCCATGATCTTATAGAAGAACTTGCTAAATCAAAAAACATAATGCTGAGAGGAAAAGAGATTGATAAATTAACAGATGTCCTTGTAAGATATACTGTCGGTTTTGGATTGATTGAAGTTTTACTACAAGACGAGAAAATACAGGATATTTCTATCAACAGCCCAATGGGAAAATTACCCATGTTTATTGTCCACGCTGACCATGGAGATTGTTACACTAACATTGTTCCAACAAAAAACGAGTCAGAAGGCTGGGCTTCAAAATTAAGATTAATCTCTGGAAGACCATTGGATGAGGCAAATCCTATATTGGATACAGAATTAGAACTGCCATCTGCATCTACAAGAGTTGCTGTTATTACAAAGCCATTAAACCCGACGGGGTTAGCATATTCTTTCAGAAGACACAGAGACAAGCCATGGACACTGCCATTATTTATTAAAGCAAAAATGATTAATCCTACTGCAGCCGGACTGCTTAGTTTTCTTATTGACGGAACAAGAACAATGCTTATTGCAGGAACAAGAAGCTCTGGAAAAAGCTCACTTTTAAGCGGTTTGATTGTAGAGATAATGAGAAAATATCGCATTATTACTATTGAAGACACCTTAGAGCTTCCATGCAAACAATTAAGAGACATGGGATTTAATATTCAGTCAATGAAAGTTGCAAGCGCCCTCGGCAAAGAAAGTACAGAAGTTGATGCATCAACAGGGATAAGAACTACTTTAAGATTAGGAGATTCTGCGCTGATTATTGGTGAAGTAAGAAGCAAAGAAGCTATCGCGCTTTACGAAGCAATGAGAGTTGGCGCGGCTGCAAATGTTGTTGCAGGAACAATACACAGCGACAGCCCTTATGGTGTATACGACAGAGTTGTCAATGATATAGGTATTCCTAAAACAAGTTTTAAGGCAACTGATGTCTGCATTGTTGCCAATCCGATAAGAAGCGCCGATGGCCTTCATCGTTTTAGAAGAGTAACTCAAATAACAGAAATTAGAAAACATTGGAATAATGATCCTCTGGAAGAAAAAGGATTTGTTGATTTAATGAAATATGATGCTGACAAGGATGAGCTTGTTGTAACGCCTGATTTACAAAATGGAGACAGTGATGTGCTGAAGGCAATTGCCGGAAATATAAAAGAGTTTGCAGGAGACTGGGATGCTATTTGGGATAATATCATGCTCAGGGCAAATATAAAATCAACATTAGTAGATGTGTCAACAAAAGCAGAGAGGCCTGATTTATTGGAAGCGCCGTTTGTAATCAAAAGCAATGATATTTATCACATACTTGCTGAAAAAGTCAAAAACGAGGTTGGAGCCTTAGACAGCAAAAAGATATTATTTGAATGGAACGAATGGTTAAAGAGAGAAGTTAGGAAGAAAGGATAAGAATAGAGGTTTGTTGTAATGCGTATTTTATACGTATTTTATAAGATGGTTTGTTTTTGTTTAGTTCCTGGGCGAAGCCACCCGTTCACTATGATATTTAGTTTATTTTTTGTTTTGCTCGTTTGGTATACAACCAATAAAATATTTTAAATAATTCATGTAACGGTGGACTTCGTCCCTAGAATGAGTTAAGAACGAAAAAAAGAGAATAAGAAACAGAACATCAGCTAAACAAATACGATGATTTTGATATTATATGAAATTCAGTAACTGACAAATTAAAAACAAAATGCCATCGTCAGAAGTCGAACAATTATTGCAAAGATATAAAGAGAAACTGGAGTTAGAATTAGGTCCAACTGTAAAAGGTGAAGGAAAACCAATAACAAGCGCTGATTATGAAAAGTTTAGGTTGGAGTTAATGCCGCCGACTGCTTCTATTTATGAAAAACTTTGTAATATATCTGAAAAGATTTTGAAATTAAAGCCAGACAAAAAAGATTATGATGAGCTTCAAGAATCGATTAACACATCCCATCTTAAGGTTACGCCAACAGGAACAACAAGCTTTTCTATACTTGCGCCTGTTGTTATTGGTTTGGCTGGAGTAATGCTGAGTGTCTTTATTCCCGGACTGTTTGGGCTGCCAGCGTCGTCATTCTTCATTGTCATAAGCCTTTTGAGCGCTGCTATACTTATGTTTCCATTAAAAGGATATGTTCATGTTCTCGCCAGCAGTTATAGAATGAAAGCAAGCAATGAAATGATTCTCTGTATATTTTATGTTGTTACATATATGAGGCATACGCCTAATTTAGAGTTAGCAATAAAGTTTGCATCTGATCATTTAGTTGGCCCATTAGGCTTAGACCTGAAAAAGGTTGTATGGGACGTTGAAACGCAAAAATTCAGCAATGTAAAAGATGCGTTGGACAAGTATATGGAAACCTGGAGAAAAACCAATATTGAATTCATTGAATCATTTCATTTAATTGAATCTTCTCTTTATGAATCAGGTGACTCAAGAAGAATAGAACTGCTTGAAAAGGGCTTGGATGTAATTCTCGACGAGACTTATGAAAAGATGCTGCACTATGCCCAAAACTTAAAATCACCTATAACTATGCTGCATATGCTTGGAATAATCCTGCCTGTTCTTGGCTTAGTAATGCTTCCTTTAATGGTCAGTTTTATGGGCGGAATAAAATGGTATTATATTGGAATGTTTTATGATATTCTCTTGCCATTAGGCGTTCTTTATATGGGATTAACTATTTTGGCACAAAGACCTTCTGGTTACGGAGATACAGACGTGACTAAAATGATTCCATCACTTGGAAAGTATAAATATGTATTAATAAATTTTGGCGGCAAAGAATACAAGCTTAATCCGTTGTATATTTCTATAATTGTTGGTGTGATATTATTTCTGATAGGAATGACACCGATAATTGCGCATTTTTTTGGCGCTGGTGATTTTGGGTTTGGAAGTGTCGATGACAAAACATCTGCCTGCGGGAAACCATACTGTTTCCTTGATTATAGAGAAGATGAAGCAACAGGCAAATTTGTCGGACCATTTGGAATCGTTGCATCTGTATTCAGCCTATTTATTCCGCTCTCTTTGGCTGTATCAATTGGATTGTATTATAGATTCAAATCTAAAAATATAATTGAAATAAGAAATAAGGCAAAAGAATTGGAAAATGATTTTGCGTCAGGAATATTTCAGTTAGGCAACAGGTTAGGCGACGGCATTCCCGCAGAAACTGCATTTGGCACTGTTGCAAACATGATGAAAGACACTGCCCCCGGCAGATTCTTTGATAAAGTCAGCATAAACATAAATAAATTAGGCATGGGTGTAGAAGAGGCAATATTTAATCCTAAAGTTGGGGCAATAATGGCTTTCCCTTCAAACATGATCACCAGCTCAATGAAAGTGCTTGTCCAGTCAGTAAAAAAAGGTCCGAAAGTAGCAGCGCAGGCATTGGTAAATATTTCAAGGTATATCAAAGAGATGCACAGGGTAGATGAAAGATTAAAAGATCTTTTGGCAGAGGTTATCTCGTCAATGAAATCACAGATAAGCGTGATGACGCCTGCAATCGCAGGTATTGTTGTAGGAATTGCTTCAATGATAACAAACATTATCGGAAAATTGGGGCCATTATTAAAAGGACAAGAAGTGGGAGGAGCAGGCGGTGTCAATCCAGGAATGCAGCAAATGTTTGGCTTAGGAATTCCAACATTTTATTTTCAGGTGGTTGTAGGAATTTATGTTGTGGAAATAGTTTATATTTTAACTGTGTTGGTAAACGGCATAGAAAACGGCGCTGATAACCTAAGCAAGTCATATCTGCTGGGTAAAAATTTGATTAAAGCGACAGTATTGTATATAGTGATTACATTGATAGTTATGATTGTGTTTAATTTTGTTGCTACACTGGTTCTTCAGGCGGTATTTACTGGATGAGAAAAGGAATTAGAAAGAATTTAGAATTAATATTATCATACCCTATTAACCTTCTGTTTTACTGCGCAGTTTGCGACTGCCTTAGCAACCTTCTCAACTACTTGTTTATCAAAAGGGCTGGGAATAACATAATCTTCTGTTAATTCTTTCTCAGGAATGCATGCTGCAAGCGCATGGGCTGCTACAATTTTCATTTCATTTGTAATAGAAGAAGCTCTTACGCTTAACGCGCCTTTGAACACCCCAGGAAATGCAAGAACATTATTAATTTGATTATTGAAATCGCTTCTGCCTGTGCCGACGACACGAGCCCCTGCTTTTTTCGCAAGCTCTGGCATTATTTCAGGAACAGGGTTTGACATGGCAAACACAATAGCATATTTTGCCATAGAGGAAATCATTTCTTCTGTAACAATGTTTGGAGCTGAAACTCCTATAAATACATCTGCATCTTTAATTGCATCTTTAAGAGTTCCTTTAATCTTTTTTTTGTTAGTCAGGTTTGCAATCTCTTCTTTTGCAGAATTCATTCCTTCTTTCCTGCCTTCATAAATTATTCCTGTTGTATCGCAAAGAAGTATCTCTTTTACAGGCGTGCAGACAGGTGCGCAGACAGATTTACAGACATTCCCATAACAATTTTGTTCTATCTTAAAACAAGATAATAATTTAGCGATTGATATTCCTGCTGCTCCTGCGCCATTTATGACAACCTTAATGCTGCTTATGTCTTTTTTTACAACCTTTAATGCATTAGTCAATGCTGCAAGAACAACAATGGCTGTGCCATGCTGATCGTCATGGAAAACAGGAATATTTAATTCTTTTTTAAGCCTTTCTTCAATCTCAAAACATCTTGGTGCAGAAATATCTTCCAAGTTAATTCCGCCGAATATTGGCGAGATATTTTTTACAATGTTTATTATATCTTCAGGATTTTGTGATTTGATTGCTATAGGAAATGCATTGATACCACCAAACTCTTTAAAAAGAAGCGCTTTTCCTTCCATGACGGGCAGAGATGCTTCTGCGCCAATATTGCCTAAGCCTAAAACAGCACTGCCGTCAGTAATAACTGCGACAAAATTTCCTTTGCCAGTATATTCGTAAAGCAAATCGTTATTCCTATTTTCACGATTGTTCTTTTCATTATTTTTATTTTCATTATCTTTATTTTCTTTATTATTGTTTTCTTTGCTGTATTTTTCCTTACTGTTTTTTCTATCCAGATTTATTTTTTTACTTATCTCCAAACAAGGATAAGCTACACCGGGTGTGTATAATAGTTTAAGAGAATCTTTTGTAATTTTGGATTTAGAAGTAATCTCTATCTTACCCTTCAACTCTTTATGAAGCTGAATTGCATCATTCTCTATTTGTCCTTCTGTTTTTTTCTCTGTTTGGGTTTCTTTTTGTTTCTGTATCTTTTTCTCTGTTAAAGCTTCTGCCTTATTTTCTGTTTTTTTTTCAGTTTTTTTATTGTCAATATTTTGCATTCACACTCCAAAGAAGAGGTTCTATAAAAAATTAGCGGATATTTAAAGGTCTATAGCTTTTTTTAATAATTATATTACTGCCTAAAATTTGGAAAAATTATAAAAAATTATTCATGAGACGGTGGACTTCGTCCCACAAACGTGCTCTGAGTGGGAAAAAGAGATTAAAAAACAAGAAAATATCTAACATCAATTAAACAAATCTGTTTATTTTACTCTCCATTCTCCTGTTCTCTCGTCAAGCTCATAGCGCTGCCTGTAATATCCAATATCTTTGCCTGAGATTTCAGAAATTGCTGAAACAAACCTGTTAACATCTTCTAAATTATTAATCATACTAAAGCTTGCCCTTACCAAACCAGGAATGTTTGCAGTAACACCGCTTAAAACTTCTTTAGTGATTTCTTGGTCTTGCTCTTTAGTTATGCCCTTTAATTTTCTAATTAATTCATAAGTACAAAAACTTCCTGCCCGTACACCAATTCCATATTCCTGTGCTAGGATTTCTGCGACTAATTTGTGAGGCAGGCCTTCAATGTCAAATGGTATAACAGAACCAATAATATAATCGCCAGTTTCATCTTTTGGGTAACATATTTTATTTTTTGGCAGATAAATTTTAACATTGCTAATTTTCATCATGCCATCAAGAGCCAATGCAACTAATTGATGCTCATATTCTTTAATTCTATTCATTCCAATTTCTTCTAATAGAATTATTGCTTCTTCTATTGCAATTGCCCCTGCAAAATTAGGTGTGCCTGGCTCATGAGCGCGCTCAATTTTAGGCCTTAGTACATTGCCACCTGAATCAATATAAGGAATATTACCCCCACCGAGCTGATAAACGCTGCCATAAACTAAATTTAGAAAATCAATGCCAAAAAAAGGTGCTGGCAAATCTCGACCATCAAAAAAATCTTTTGGACCAACTAAAACACCCGCACCAAACGGCGCATACATCTTATGTCCAGAGAATGCAATAAAATCAATATGACAAGGATCATCGTCAGGAAGCATATCTATTTGTTCATGCTGCAAAAGCTGGCACGCATCAACAAAAATCTTTGCCCCATAACTATGCGCCAGTTTTGCCAATTCATATATTTGTGGTTTGTAGCCAGTTAAGTTTGAGGCGCCTGTCACTGCAAGAAGTTTTATTCTCAGTGAATTTGTAGTAAATGTTTTAATCTTTTCATCATCATTATTTGCCCGCTCAAAACATTGTCTGATTTGTTCAATATCAATTGTTCCGTCGGGATTAGTATTATATTCTCTTACAACTCGCCCATTATTTTTTATATGTTCGTGTTGCACCCAAGGCGTTAAGTTTGAAGAATGCTCTGCATCTGAAACAAGAATAAAACCAGATCTCTGCGCCCACAATGATGCAGCGAGATGAACAGCAGTAGTTGTATTTGATGTAAAAATAATATAATCGTCTGAAGAAGCACCAACAAATCTTCTTATTGTTTCTCTTACATGCTCATATCTTGCAGTTGTAACCTTAGAATGCTGCCCTGAACCCCTGTGAACACTACCATATTCACTTAAACTATTGATTATTTTTTCAATGACACTTCTGAAAGGAATTGTCGTCGCTGCATTATCTAGATTAACATATTTAACTTCAGAGCCATCTGATAAACTAACCATTGATTCAATATCTACTTCTCTAAATCTCGGCTTAACTTCTCTTTCCCAGAACTCAACTAAATCAGTTAACCCCATTTTTCATCACTATTCATTTTAATATTTTCATTTTAAGTTACTTCTTATTCCAAAAATATGAAGGAAAATAAGTATGGATTAATGATTCTGTGTAGATTTCTTTTTCTTCTGGAGTGATCTTCTCGTCAGAATTTGCGCCTAATCTAATAATATAAAATTCATTATTGTCAGGACTTCTGTACATCTCTGCTACAGTAAATTTGCCATTTTCCGCCTTTGTCCTGAGTTTTTCATCAATTCTCTGTTCAAGACTGCCAATTCTTTGTGAAGTTATGGCTTGGTCAATAGCTGCGCCTGAACTAACTAATGATAAATAAAGCAAAGTTTTTCTCAAAAGAGTTCTTGTGTTTGTATTCATGTTTATATTCATTTTATCTCACCTGTGTGTAATATTTATGTTTGTGTTATAACTCCTTTTCGTACTTTATAGTAGTAACTAAAATATAAGGAATATAACTAATTTTCACCGCTCATGAACGGTATTGATAAGAGATAAAGTTCTCACTATTTTATAAGTGAATATACATTTGCAATAAATAAAACAAGTAAATAAAGAACTAATAATATTTTATGAGACGGTGGACTTCGTCCCACAAACGGGTTGGGAGCGGTAAAACGGAGTGGGTGCGAGAAACAGGATTTTAAGCAAGAAAAAGGGATAATCAGCTAAACAAATATGAATTATTGAGAACAAAGAACAAAAAACAGCTAGTAACTAGTCTCTCCCAATATTTTCATCTCTGCTCTTTTCAGATGTTCTCTAAACGCTGATTTAGAAAGTTTGGCTATTTTTGCTAATTTATTCAAGTCTGTTTTTTTAGGGAACAGATAATATCCCTGGTTCTTTGCAAGCTCAAAGGCATCTCTTTGATGCTGAGTTAAATCAGGGCTTAGCCTTAAAGAATATATGTCTGTTAATTTTGAAGTTTGTATACTAAGAATTCTTGCGTCCTTAAACTTTTTTATAAACTCCATCAGTGTTTCTTTTTTTATCGCTGCAAGGCTCCATGTTTCATGCCCTGTGTTATCAACGTAGACTGGTTTTGTGTAAATAATATCATGGCCAATATACATTCCTGGAACTTCTTTTGCTTTTCTTTTTTCAACAATAAAAAAAGTCCTGCCTTGTGTTTCAATATAATCAACACGCCTGTCCTTTTTTAGACTATTAATAAACTTCTTTGAATTTTCGCCAAAAACAGTTCCAAAATGATAAACATAATAAAAATTTCCTTTTTTGAATGAGTTAAAAGAAATGTTGACGCAACTAACCCTGCTTTTTTCGCAATTATCTCCAAAGAGGCATTTATGTTTGAGTTTAATGGTTGTTTTCCACATATTGTTAATATTTAGGACAGAACTAATATATAAATATAACAATTTAAAAAAAGAAACAACTTATCTTTTTATAAGTACTGAGCAATTTTTTCTTATTAATCCAACATCATTTTCAATATCTTTTAAATCTACTTTAATTTCTTTAATATCTCTGTTAAGATATCGAATATCTTCAATTGCTCTATCAAGCTTTTGCATTGCCCATCCTGCGATATAAACTGCACCAAAATAAGGGGCATACTCAATTAGAACTGGTGTGTTAATTATGCCAAACACTTTTAGGAGTAACCAAATTAATATGCCAAACAGTACACACCATGCAAGATAATCCCATACAGATATTCTTTTTAAGTTTAACATCTATTTCACCTTTTTTTGGTGTTAATCAATAGGTATGTGTCCTATTTAAATTTTTCCACAAACTAATTAAAAAAAATGATTAAGTAAACATCTCATTAACCTCATCAAACATCTGCTGCTCAAATATAAAGCATCTTAATGTGTCTTGCTCTAGTTCTAAGTTTTCTCTGTTTTTTAACCTTTTCAGCACCTGTATTTGTTCTCTTATATGCCTAATTTCTTCAAGTTCTTCCCTGTTTATAAATTCGTAGAAATTCATTTCTACCACCTCATTTTTTATTGTTTTTATTTTATGTTTATTGTTTACACGAACTAAATGTAAGTTTCCTTATCTGCGTGAAAAATAATCTTTCAATAGTCTTATTGCTTGTATCAAAACCATAATTGAGACTGCCACAATTGAAATTATTAACATTGAATAATGGGTTATTGCATACTTGGTTGAATATTTGATTGAAGCCGTAAAAATTTGTGTTTTCCATGTTTGTATTTTTCATTTTTGACATCCTCCAACAATTGATAAAGTAATTATAGTAGAAGCCTTTTATATACCTCACAGCAGGTTGTCCAGTGAGAATGGTTAAATAGCGTAAAAGCATTATAAAATGGGTTTATAGAAGGTATTGACCAGTGGACAGATGCAAAAAATTAAGAGAATTACACAGAAATAATATAAAAAAATGGGACGTAGGGAATTTGAATCCCTGACACCACGGTCTTCAGCCGTGTGCTCTCCCAGGCTGAGCTAACGTCCCATAAGATAATTGAATTTACTTATCATTTAAATTGTTTTCTATATCTTTTCAACTTTCAATCAATAAACTCTTCATCCACTTTTATAGTATAGTTTTCTGTTTTTTGTGTTTCTTTTTTAGTGAATGAGGTTATAGGTTCTTTTTGCTTTTCTGATGATGGTTGTGTTGTAATATTTGTATTAAGCGTATTAATATTTGTATTTAGTGTATTTCCATTAATCACAGTCAGTTTCCCAAATTTTCCAGTTGTCAATTGTTTTTCGCCCTGATACTCGCCAACATATCCGTTTTCTATTTGAATTGTATCGCCAACATTAACCATCTCAACCTGCTCGTTCCACAATGTTAAAGTAACTGCGCCGGTTTCATCCTCAATTACAGCATTGCAAACTCTGCCTGTTTTACCGAATTTATTAAATTCTCTAACATCGCCCTTTTCCTTAACATTAGCTGTTAATTCAACCTTTCCCTGTTTTACCTGAAGTTCATTTATTTTCATAATATTAAAAAGAGAATGAGTTATGTTTATAAAAGTTGCTTTTATTAAGCTTTTTAGATGGTGTCAATAATAATATTTATAAAGCCCTGTTTAAATCTCTAATATAACATTTAAAAAGAGATTTATATTCAAAAGAAATGTTAAGGTGAGAAATATGGGAGAGGTTAAACAAGTTAGTGTAGGAGAAATGCAAAAAGGTAATTATGTGGTATTAGACGGAGCTGCATGCAAGGTTGTTGACACTCAGGTTTCCAGACCGGGAAAACATGGTCACGCAAAAGTTAGATTAAGCGCAGTTGGCCTTCTTGATGGAAAAAAAAGAGTCATTGTCATGCCTGGCCACGATAGTATTGAAGTTCCTGTTATTGAAAAGAAAACAGCGCAAGTATTATCCATTACCGGAGATAAGGCAAATGTCATGGATCTAGAAACATTCGAAACATTTGATTTAGATATCCCTGAAGAATTAAAGGATACATGCACTGAAGGATGCAATATATTGTATTGGACTGTGCTTGATTCAAAGGTAATGAAACAGATAAAGAGCGAGTAAATTCAATATTATGCTCGAATGATAACAATAATAAAAGAAAAATAAACAATAAAAAAACAAATAAATAGTGAATAAAAAATAGTAACAATAACAAGAGAAAAGAAAATAATTAATAATAACGATTAAATCATAAAAAATAACCAAGGGAGATAATTATGGTAAGATATCCAGAAGCTGAAGCAAGAATTTTCAAGAATGTTTTTGTATGCAAAAGATGTAAATCTAAGGTTAGAGCACCAAACATGAAAGTTATAGCTGGAAAGATAAAATGCAGAAAATGCAACAGCAACGTGCTCAGGCCAAAAAGGAAGAAATAAATAATTTAATTTTGTTTTTTCATAATTTATGTTTTTGAGTTGACTTGCTTAACACTAAATTTAATTTAATAATTAATTTAAAGTTCGACTAATAAAAAGAGGTTTATAATGGATTTAGAAGTAATTATTGCAATAGTTTTTGTATTATTTCTATGTATTCTCTTATATCTTAAAAGAAAAGAACTGGTTGTGCAGAAGATAGCTTATCCTTTCTTATATATAATTATGTACAGAACTAAGATAGGATTAAAATTAATGGACAGCTTGTCTGAAAAATACAGAGAATATGTCAAACTTTTTGGTTACATCTCTGTGGGCATTGGCTTTGTAGGAATGATTTATGTAGCGTTTTCTGTTGTCCTGCTGATTTTCAAGATAATATTTCAGCCAACTGCCACTGATCCTGGAGTAATGTTAGTTTTACCATTTACAAATATACCAGGTTTAGGAATACTGCCGTTCACAGACTGGCTTATTTCTATATTTTTATTAGCTGTTGTTCATGAGTTTGCTCACGGCGTTGTTGCAAGAGCGCATAATTTGGAAGTTACATCAAGCGGTTTTGCTGTGCTTGGTGTTTTAATCCCTATAATTCCAGCTGCGTTTGTCGAGCCAAACGAGAAAAAGATGAAAAAACAGCCAGACATTGTTCAGTATTCTATACTTGCTGCAGGACCTGTTGCAAACATTGTTTTTGCTCTGATTATTCTTATGATTTCGTCATGGATAATTTTTCCAATAGAAGCAAAAATAACAGAGCCAGTTGGATTCAGCTTTGATATAATGAATGGCTCCTTACCAGCTGGGCAGGCAGGATTAACAACAGGAATGATTGTTGATTCTTACAATGACAAGAAGATTAAATCCTACGAAGATTTTGTTTATAATTTCCAGTATTGCGTGAAGCCAGAGGATAAGATTAGCTTTGGCTCTGGCAATCAAAGTTATGTTATTACAACAACTGCTAATCCTGAAGATAAGACTAAGCCATTGATTGGTATAAAAAACATAAAAAATGAAGTAAAGATGAAGGATAATTATGAATGGCTTGCCCCATTTATTTTTAAAATAAAAAGTCTGCTTAAATGGCTGTTCATACTTAATCTATTAATTGGATTGGCTAACTTGCTGCCATTAGGCATTGTTGACGGCGGAAGAATGCTGCAGGTAGCTTTGCATAAAGTTGTTGATAACAAAGAAAAAGCACAAAAAATCTGGGTGTTTATAGCAGTGTTATTTCTTGTATTTTTGGTGTTTGGCCTGCTTATCAATTATTTAGGCAATCCGTTTGCGATGCTTGGTTGAGATGGAAACAAGCAGATTGTAATTTAGAAAAGGTTTGTAGCATCTTCTGGCTTTATAATTTTAAGATTATTATAATTATTAAATTTAAGCAAATGCTTATCATATGTAATAATGTATTCAGAAGAAGACACTAAAGCACATTCAATAATTTTGTTATCATCAGGGTCATCTTTAATTAAGTTTATCTCACTTTTTATTGTAACCAACGTGACAAAAGATAAAACCTTTTCTAATATGTAAAATAATTCATCATCTGTATAGTCAAAATCTCTAGTTAATACATTATAATATTCACAAATAATTTCTGGTGAAGAATAAATTTTAATATTACTTTGAATTAATTTGAACAGGAATTTTTGTGCTGAACTTCCATCCCATAATGTGGCTGATATGAGAACATTTGTGTCTAACACAACTGAAAACATTTATTTCGCCCTTGCTTTTCAAACTATGTAAGGTATATCTTCTTCAGAAATTCCTTTTTTTTGCAGGCGTTTCTTTCCTTCTTTAGCAATTGCTACAAGCTCGTTTATTAAATCTTCTTTTGTTGGGGTTGCTATCTTCTTTAAGATAATGCTATCTTTACCACCAACTACTGCAAATACTGTGCCCTCTACAGCATGAAGCTTATCACGTATTTGTTGTGGTATAACCACCTGCCCTTTTGAAGACATTCTTATTGTTTCAACATCCATATTCTCACATCCATAATCTTTTATTAATAAGATAATCTTTAAATCTTACTTTCTTATAGTAAGGTAAGCTTATATTTAAATTTTTCGATGAAAATCCTAAAATTCAGAAAAGTTTATAATTCTTTTATGCATGCTTTTGTAAATATGGCTAATATGATTAATATAGTCCTTATCCAGCCAGAGCATCCTGGCAATGTTGGAGCTGTTGCAAGAGTCATGGCTAATTTTGGTTTTGATAAGCTGATATTAGTTGAGCCTTTATGCGACAAGGATTCCAGCGAGGCAATAAAGCGGGCAAAACATGCGCTGCCAATCCTGAAGAAAGCAAAGGTTGTCAAGAAAGAATATTTAGATAAGTTTGATTATCTGATTGGAACAACTGCGAAGCTTGGCACAGATTACAATATTCCAAGAAGCCCAATAACACCAAAACAATTGGCTGAGAAATTAAGTGGTACTGAGAATGTTTCAGGAATGGATGCAAAGAAGGTTTTTGGAATGAATCTAAAAAAGAGGTCAGGAATTAATATAAATAAGATTTCTGGAATAAATACAAAAAAGGTTGCGCTAATATTCGGCAGAGAAGGAATTGGCCTTACTAACGATGAGATAAATGCCTGCGATTTTATTGTTTCCATACCTTCATTCAAAAAATATCCTACATTAAATATCAGCCATGCATGCGCAATACTATTTTACGAATTGTTTCAGGCGCTAGGAGAAAAAGAGACAAAGACAAATGCAATGATAACACCAGCAAACGAGAAAGACAAGGAAGTTATGATGATGAGGATTAATCAGGTTCTTGACAAGCTGGAGTTTACAACACCTGAGAAAAAAAAGACTCAAAAAATAGTATGGAAAAGAATAATTGGCAAATCAATGATGACAAAAAGAGAGGCATTTGCAGCGATAGGATTCTTTAGGAAAATTTATGAGAAATTGTGAATGAGTTAAGTTGGTTTTGTTTAATTTTTTTTAGTTCCTGGGCGCAGCCAACCATTCATTATTATTTATTTTTTATTTCCTACCTGATTGGACACGTTTATGATGATTTAATTTTTTTGTTCGTTTAATATAATATATTTCTTAAAAAACTTAAAATATAATCATGAGACGGTGGACTTCGTCCCTAGTACGTGTTGGGAACGAGAAACAGGATTGAGAGTGGAGAAAAGATAGTGAGAAACAGGACTTCAGCTAAACAAATACGTTTTTCTTATTAACAACCAGCCTGTTCTCCTTCAGCCATTGTTTAACCTGCTCGTTGTCTTTCGGCGCTGCTTTTTCGCCGAGCTGATAATATATTCTTTCCACTGTACTGCCCCAGCTAAAATCTCCTTCTTCTTTGACAATCTTGCTTACTTTGAACTCGCCCAATTGCACACCTTTGTTAAGATGATAATAAATTACTCTGGACGTGCATTTAGGAAATATCTGATTGTAGGATTTAGACAGCTCATAGCCAAATGCCTTCCCTTTGACAAAAAGAAGGTCTATTAAATTCTGTCGAATGTTTGAACCAATGGGCCTGCCTCTTTTTGAACTCTTTAATTCTGCCATATCCTCACAGAAAGAAGAGAAGATTTATATATTTTGTTTATGAAAGAAAGAGTATATGAAGAATTATATGCTTTGTTTGTTTTAGGAGGGAGATTAGTTTATGAAATGCTTATTATCATTATCAAAGCAAAATCTGAAACTTTCTTTATTTGAAGCGCTAGAACTATTGAATATAGAAAAGTATGAACTAAATGAAAATTTCTTGGTTGTTGATATTAACGAAAAGAATAAACCGAAAAAAGATGTGCTGAATCTAATTAACAGATTAGCTTATACTAATTATGCTGACGAGGTTTTATTCGAATCATCATTAAAAGAATTGATGGGAAAAATTAAACTCTTTAACTGGCAGGAGCATTACAGCACAAATTTCTGCGTAAGAACCATAAACATTGAGCATGAAAATGAAAAGAAATATGCGGGAATTATATGGAATAAACTTAAAGCTCCTAAAGTTGACTTAACCAACCCAAAAACCCTGTTTGTATTCATTAAAACCGACAAAAAGATATACGCTGTAAAACTTTTATGGAAGAATCCTAAAACATTTCTGAAAAGAAAAGCACACCTAAGACCAGCGCTGCATCCGTCGTCGTTAGATCCGAGATTAGCAAAAGCGTGTGTTAATATTGCAGTAGGGGTGAAGGATAATGCAATTGCAGTTAAAGATGAGGTAAGAAGTGAAGTTAAATGCAGAGTTAAAGATGAGGTCAAAGACACGGAAAACAAAAAAGAAATAACTGTGCTTGACCCGTTCTGCGGCTCTGGAGGAATATTGATAGAAGCAGGATTGATGGGAGCCCATGCAATAGGTTATGACATTGACAAAAAAATGATGAAAATGGCAAAAACAAATTTAAGGCATTATAAAATAAAAAAGTTTAGTTTGGAAGTGCATGATGCATTAAAGTTAGATGAAATATTAAATAAACAAGTATTAAATAAACAAGTTGATGCAATTGTTACAGATATTCCTTATGGGCTAAATACTAAACCAGTAGATATTGATAAATTGTTAAAACAATTTCTTAAAAAAGCATATTTGTGTACAAAACAAATGGTTATAGCATTCCCCTCGACTGTAAAATACAAAAAATATCTTGGAAAGTGGAAGTTAAAAAAAGAGTTTGAAATTTATATTCATAAAAGTCTGACGAAGAGGATAATTGTGGTGGGGAGGTAGAAAAAGGAAAAATAATTAGTTGATATCATTCAAAACCCAAAAGAGTAAAACCCGCTGCCCTTCTTCCTGTTGCCGTTAGCTCTTTCTTCTTCTCTATCTTTGTCTTTGTTGTCTGATTCATCGTCTTCATTATCATCGTCTTCTTTGTGATGATGTTTACCTTTGTTGCCTTCGTCAGATTCTAGATTATTGTGTTCATCATTATTGTATTCATTATCGCGATTATCGTAATTCTCCTCTTTACTCTCATTGAGGTTATTGTTATTTTCTTTTTCATCTTCATGATTATTTATTTCAATGTTTTTAATAAGTTCATCATTTAATGTTTCTTCTGATATTGTTTCATGATGAGGTTCATGACTTGGTTCGTGATAAGACTCTTCTTTTTTATACTCTTTTTTCGATTCTTTGTTAGATTCTTTTTTGATTTCTTTGTTGAGTTTATTATATTCATCATCTTTCATAACCACAGCATCTGTTTCATACTGCACAGCCTGCTCTTCTTCACGTGTCAGCACAAACTCATAACTGCCTTCTCCAGAATCATCTTCCTTTGATTCCTCTTCTTCAATAACACCTTCATAGACTTCTTCTAATGCCTGCTCAACTTCTTTGTTTACTTTTTGCTGATGCTCTGCACTTGTCTCCTCTTCTGGCTCTGAATAAATTTCAGTTTGAATATCAGAAAGGTCTATGTTCTTTTCTTCAAGATCCTTCTCAAGCTTTTTGTTTATTTCTTTTTGAGCGGAATGTTTATCTGAATGATTATTATTCGTAGAATTAGCAGAATGCTCATCTTCCTTGCCTATTTGCTCCAATTGCTCAAGAACTTGCTGATAATCATATTCTTCTTCGTATTTTCCGTCGTAGGTTTCCTGAGCCTTTTCTTCAACTTCTTCAAGCATCAGGTTAACGTCTTCCTGTTTGTGCTTATTTTCCTCTTTGATAACATAAGTTTTTTCATCGTCGCCGCTAGGAAGATTTTTTAATAAGTTTTCTTCTTCCTTGGTTAATTGATATTCAAAATCGGGGTATGTTTGGGTTTGTTGCAAGTTATCCTCCTCTTTTGCTTCATTTATAATTGGTTCATTAGGTTCATTATTTTTAATAGTTTTAGCATTTTGTTCAAAATGTTCATGTGTTGATGGAGGAAGAATTTGTTCTTCATACTTATTTTCTTCTGAAATAGGACGAGATACATTAATGCCTTTTGATAAACTGGTTGAGAGGTTCACATCTTGATTAGAATAATTCTGTTTTTCAGCAGAAGCAACAATCTGGCTGACAATCTCTTTTGCTATAAACGGCTGCTTTATTTCTTTTGCTGCCTTTAATGCTTTTGAACGATTGTATAATTCCTCTGTTAATTTAGAGAAAGAAACTTTTGGTGTAGACGCTGCAGGCGTTGCAGGCGCTTTTTTATACTCTGTATGAGAGGATAATGCCTCGACTTTAATCTGCGCTATCTGCGATTTTTGCTGCGCTTGCTGCGTTTGAGATGAGATTTCTTGTGTTTGATATGGTGTTTCATGTGATAATTCACTGGTTGATTCTTCATGCTGCATTTCTGGAATTTCTTGTGATTGCTCCTCAAATGCTGCATTGTCTACTTCATCGATAATATTATCTATTTTATCAATTTCTTCTATACCTTCATCAGCCTTTTCTTCAATATCATCTGATTCCTGTATAAGCTCTTCTGCATTCCCAACAGGAATTAATTCTTTAGGAACAGGCATTACTTCGAGAATATAGAGTTTTTTATCATGATAAGCGAAATCTATTTTCTGCGGAAAATTATAAAAAGTTTCAATTCTTTTTGATGCATCTGCAAGTTCTACAATCTGCCTGTCGTCTAATTTTTGTTTTTCGGCATTTACCTGCGAGATATCCATTTTTATTGTTGTCTTTGCATCAGGATCGCAGATAAGTTTAATAGACTGTGTATGGATATCAAATGAAATCTTTTTTGTAAGTTTGTTGACGACATATCTGTCAGGCGAAATTAAACCAGATGAAATTGCCTCTCCCAATCCATAACATGCATCTATAACTAGTTCATTTTTTGATTTCTGGGAAACTGTGGAAACTTTTGCTGCCTGATCAGTCTTGACCATTTTTTGGACAATGACTGCCATATTTGCCTGCTGAAGAAGATTGTTGGAAAGATAATAATGCAGTGCTTTTGGCGAGAATAAAGATGCCCATAATACCTTGACCATCTTGATAAGAGCTTGCTCGCCAGTCACATTAAGAAAAACAAGATGTGTTCTCGGCGCAATATAAATATTAGGGCTGCTTCTTACTGCAACAAACGGTTCATCAATATTTTCATCATCAATATTTCCATTTTGGCTTTTATCTTTCTTGGATTTGGCATGTTTTGAGCTGCTTTTCTTTAATGTATCAACATCGCTCAATGTTTGGTAGAATTCAAGTATCTCTTCTGATATCTGCTCAGGCATCTCTGTTGAAATAATTAATTTTTGTATCTCATTTGCCTGATTATGTAATTCAGTGTAATTTTTAGTGTCAATCTCACCCAATAATTTGCCAATTTCACTGGTTAAATTAGTTTCGTCAATAAACTGCTGAAAAACTTTTGCGCCGATAACAAAGCCTTCAGGAATATTAAAATTAGAACTAAGCTCACCTAACAAAGAAGCCTTCTGGCCATATTCTGCGATGTTTTCCTTTTTCAGCTTAAGCAAGGATGAGATTTCCATGTAATCACCTTTTTTATTGGATTTAGGCTATTGTTATATATAAAGATATTTGTGTAAAAGAAAAAGAATGATGTATTTGTTAGTTAATAGTTATGAAAAATTTCATTATTAATTTAGTTAAAGTCCACGTATGTATGCACGGAACTAAATATACATAAATTAGTGTCCGTGCCTACACGGTGGACTGCGTCCCTAGAACGGATTTGGTTTCAGTTATTCTTATCCATTATTTTAATAAATTCAGCAGGAGTTATTATTTTAACGCCCTGAAACTCCTTAAGCTTTAACAAATGATTATCGCCAGAAATAATGTAATCAACTGAGACGCTCACTGCGCAATCTAAAAATTTGTTGTCCTCTGAATCTTCCTTTATTTCACTGAATTTAACAGTGGGTTCTATTTTCTCAGAAAACTTTTCAAAATCAAAAAAAATGCCTCAAATTCGCCTACCCATCCACAGCAAGCTGTGGGGTACAATCTGAACAAGTTCAGATGTATAGTCACGGACATTAATTGTTATATCTGTAGTTCCGTGACTATATTCGTGGACTTTAACACTATTGATACAGATATTAAAGTCCACAACTATACACAAAATGCTTTGCATTTTGTTGTATACGGCGAATTTGTCACTTCGTGACCGGCATTTTTAAGATTACAAACAGGGTGTCGCAGCAAGCTGCGGGGTATAATACCCAGTTTGTAATTATTTAGAATAAATTCCTGTTCAGTTAAACTTAATCTTTTTGATATCTGCGGCCTCTGTAGCACATCTTTAACTTCGTCAATAATCTCCTGAGTAGTATAGTTCTTTATGTTTTCCAAGACAAGCATTTCAAAAATTATCGCGGGATTACTGTCTTGGGATATTGCTGCGGAAATGACAACATTCGTATCTATAGTCACGGACATTAATAATCGTATATAAATTACCGTGACTATATTCATGGACTTTAACTAAAAGGATACGAATATTAAAGTCCATCACTATAATACTACTCTGATCATAGTCTTACTTAGCCAGCTTATGTTTTCTGGTTTCTGCAATTTCTCTATTTATTTCCTTGGTAGTTAACTTTTCACTTACACCTTTTCTAATGCCCTTAAATTCTTGTATAATCTTCATCTTATCAAGTTTTTTCATTACAATTGTTTCCTTATCAATTGGCATGATAGTAAAGATAGTATTTTCAGTTGCCCCTATATATTCTCTAATATCCTTTGGAATGATTATTTGCCCCCGTTCAGACATTTTTGCAGTTTCAATTTCAGTCATATTTTCATCACCAGTATAATGTAAGTTAATACTATTTATAAATTTTACGTATTTTTACGTTTTTCTTACTTTTTAAACATTGTCTTAAGATTATAGTAAATTTAACTGAACTATTCCTATTTGGTTAAATTTAGAATTACTTCCTATCCAAAATATCATGCGCATTCAATGCGTTCATGCTTTTTCTTATATCTTTAAAATTAGAAGATGATTCAAGAGAAAACAATATCTTTGTTTTAAGAAATTCACCCTCTTTGTTAGAAACCCTTGCCATGGTGTCTGCTTTTATCAAGCCATAAGGATATCCCGGAAAGCTGTAATCAACGGAGTTTAAAGCGAGTAAAGTAAGAATTGAAAGAATTACATTAATGGGGCTTAATTTAAACTGTTGTGCATACATTTCATACCTGAATATGTATTCGCTTAATGTGTTTAGTTTGACAAACATCATCTCTGCCCTGTGTTTCTCGTCTTTAATTTCAACAATTGGATGATAAAACCAGCATCCTTTGATGCTGTTAAGTTCTGCAACATGATTTAACACGCTAATAATATTATTGCCTTTTTCTGTCAATAGATTAGAGGTTTTGCAAAAGGCAGTAATAATTATATTGTTTTTTGAAGCTGCGCCGTATAATGCGTCCAGATATTTCTCTTCATTAGTGTATGTTGCTCTCAGATTTCCGTCGAGAATAATGATATCATCTGCATTTAATTCAGTTTCTGCCATTAATTTTGCCATTTTCAGCTCTGCAAATCTTCTGACAACATCGCCTAATTTTGATATTTCTGCCCTGTTTTCGCCAGAAACAATAGTAGCATCATAACTAAATAATTCCAAATCTTCTTTATCAGGCAGATATTTAGCGTATTCATTGTTATTTGCTTTATCTGAATTAAGTATAAAATTAACTTCGTAGAAAATCTTCTCATCTTTTATTTTTGTTTTGAAAATACAGTAAAACTCTATCTTTTTGTCCTTGATGGTTTTATTGTTTAAAGTAATGTTAGCATAAGTTCTTATGAAAAACATAGAAAGGTTTGGCGCTTTAATTATCTCTGCTGACCCGCCGTCAATAAAGCAAAGCTTTGAAGATGGAGAAGTGGAAAATAAAGAAGAAGGAGATGATGAAGTTGACAAACCAGAAAAACCTGTTAAATTAATCGCATGAAAATTATCCTTTGACAGCGGCTTTGAGAAATATGATTTATTAATAGGGTTTAACATATCCCCTTCCTTAAATTCTGCTGCTGTAATAATGTCCTTTAAAATCTCTTGAAACATGAAATAAGGGAAAATAATTGGGTTTAAATGTATTATGCCACACAAAAATAATGATGTCAATTTTGTGGCATAATATACTAAATGAAATTAGTTTTCGAACAAACTAATTCCATTTGTATATACAAAATTCCTTGAGGTTTGTTCGAACCTCAAGGAATTTTAGTATATATTACAACAACAAACAAATAGGATAGATTGTTTTGTTGTTGCAGCATATATTGGAAAAGAATAGGATAATACAAAAAATGTTGAGTTGAATAGTTAGAATAAATATATTCTAAGACAGAAGTATCAAATCTTGCATTGTGTCTGTAACAAATTCTTCAATTATTGAATCATTTACTTTTATATCTGAATAAGAAATCAATTTATTCTTTGCATATTTTATTGCTGATTCTTTTATAAGTGTTAATTCTTCCTTTCTCCACTTACGAAGTTGAGAATTATCAAAAACTGTTGTAGAATAATCCCGTATTTCATCCTTTACATGTTTTATAGACTCTGGCTTATTAGTATACTGTTCAATAATTTTGTGCACTGATACTAAAGCAATCCCATTTGCTAAAATTTTTATTAATTGTTTTCTTCCCATTTTATATTCATGTTATTTTTTTCTAGGTTCTCAATTTTTTTCATAGTTTCCATGTATAACTCTTCTAAATAAAGATGCGCTATTTCCTTAATCCTCAATGATACATTATTTGACCTAAGTTTTGTTAGGATGTTTTTTCCTAAATCTTCGCACATAATTTTATTTAGACGGCAGTTATCGACTATTTTATAAATAATTAATTTAATAATAATGAGATTTCTAATCGCTGAGTAAATATCACGTGCAGAAATATGGGTTAATCCAAATTCAGCAATATTGTCTAAAACCATGACGCTGTAATCAGTCTGCATCTTAAGATAAAGAGACGATATTAAAATTTTATTAGGATGCTTAATAATGCCATAAATTGTTTTTGAAGAGGCAAGCTCATATATCAGAGAAATATTATTTGAGTAAGAATGATAAATGAAATATTCAGTATAAATTTTAATATCTAATTTTAATTTTGTCTTTTTTTCAATTTTTTTTGCCAGCAGTAATTTTTCTCCCAATTTCTTCCAAGAAGCTTTTTTTACTACAACCAAAACATCAATATCTTTATAATCAGTATAATTTGTGTAAATAGCTGAGCCGTATATGGTGATAGATGAAACAAATTTTATATTTTTCAATATTAAATATATGATTTTTTTCTCTATTGAAACATTCTGTTGATTGTATTCAAGCTGGTTCAGCAATAGTTCTGCATCTAATTGTGTCATCTCCTTCAATTTTGGCCTTACAAACCTGCTGAGATAATTACTGTCCTGCTGAGTAAGTTTCTTATTGCCTAATTTTTTGTTGATTGTAATGATTTCTCTATTAGTTAACAAAAGGCTTTGTTTAGGTATCATATAATGATTATAGTTATTAAGTGATATATAAATGTTATGGTTGGAAATGTTTTATTCATTTAATGGATTCATTGAATTTGGGGAGATTTTTGCAAAAAATAACATTTTTTGCATAGAAAACTTCTTCATTGAATTTTTTATGAAGCACAAAGATTCAAAAGCTTTTTAAATTTAAATCAAAAAGTAGCTTCTGATGAAACCAACAGATTCAAAAGAAGAGATAAACGCAGATTCTTTGATAGAACTTGCTCTAAAGGAAGATCTTGGCAATAAGATTTCTGAAGGTGACATTACTTCTAATGCAACTATCCCAAAAACCAAGATAATTAAGATACAGATAAGAGTTAAAGAACATTGTGTTCTATGCGGTATGGCTCTTGTAAAAAGAATTATAGAAATATATGAAAAATTGGCTAAGATAAAAGGAAAAAATAAGGTTAAGTTTAAAACATTAAGGAAAGACGGCAGTTTCATGCAGAAAAACGAGAAGGTTGCAGAGATTTCTGGAAATGCGAGAACTATCTTGGCTATTGAAAGGACAATACTTAATTTTCTGGCTGTGTTAAGCGGCGTTGCAACGACAACTAACAAGTTTGTTGAAAGGGTTCTGCCGTATAGAGTGCAGCTATTGGATACGAGAAAAACAATTGCAGGATATAGGGAGCTGGAAAAATATGCTGTAAGAATAGGAGGAGGTACTAATCACAGAAAAGGATTGTATGATATGTTTCTCGTGAAAGACAATCATATTGCAGTTGATGGAAATCTGAGAAAAACCATTGAACAAATAGAAAAGATTAAAAAAAATAGCCGCAAAGATAAAGATAAGAAAGTTGAAGTTGAGATAGAATCATTGCAGCAGCTGGACGAACTGCTAAAACTGAAAAAATTACCTGATTGGGTAATGTTAGACAATTTAAGCTATGAAGAAATGGAGATAGCTGTTGAAAAACTAAGAAAAAAAAGCAAAGAGCTGAAAAAAGATATTAAAATCGAAGCATCTGGCGGCGTTAATTTACAAAATATTTCTGAAGTCGCAAAATGCGGCGTTGATTATATCTCGGTTGGAACTGCGCTGACACTGGGCGCAAAGCCGATTGATTTCTGTATTGATGTTATTGGGTAGATATATACTAAAAGTCCTTAGCTTCCGAACAAAACTCAAGGACTTTTGTATATGCAACAGCAATTAAATTTGTTCGAAAACTAATTCCATTTGTATATATCTTTTGTTTTCGGTTACCTGATGTCTTACGAGTAAAACTGCTCAGAAAACAAATTTTAGGCAGCAGCATTATCCTTGAAAGAGCTATGCACATACGGAATGTATTCCGAGATTTTTGTTATTTTCTCGGAATTGATTCCGAGCTTTTACTAGTTTATATCAAGAAATATTATATAAATATTATATCTTTTACCACTTTATAATAGTTAAAAATAGAAAGATTTATATATAACTTAATACAAATATACACATATTTACTTATTATATATTATAATATAGGCGAGTTGGGGGGAAAATGGCTACACTTGATGAGCTTGTTGGGAAACTGAGGACAGATGAAAGATATAACGAATCTGCTGAATTGCTTGCTTCTTTTAGAGATATTGATCCTGAAAAATTGGTGTATTTGGAAAGGGTTGTGAGTGTTTTTAGGAGGATTCAAAGATATGTTCTTTATGAGTATAAACGGTCTTACCCAAATATATTTGGTACACCCACTCCCATATCAGAATTAAGTAAAGAAAGATTAAATGATTACTTGAAACAGTGGTTAAGAACAATTAAAAGCTTAAAAATCACATTGTTATCAGAAGGTATACTAAATTATGAATTAGAGCGAACAGATGATGAAGAATATACAGAAAGTGGTATAATAACACCTGAATTAACAGAAGCAATAATAGGAAGAGAAGAGAATGAATTTTATGTTAAGGTTGTAAGAAAAGTTATGGATAATGTAAAAAAAGAACGTGAAAAATATGTCAGAAAAATATGGTTAGATGAAAAAAAAAAGATGGTTGTATTGGATGAAAATGATAAAAAATTAATTCCTTATGAAAACATATTATCATTACTAACAGAAATTAAAGGATATCCTACTTTTGGCGAAACAGAATTCAATCTTGTTGCTCCTCTTTTTGATGATTTAGGTGATATTCAAAATAAAGGTTATTTGCTCCATTTGATAGGAAGACTATATTCTCCTGAACTGAAAGAATACGCAAGCAGAGTTATCCAATCAAAAGCAAGCACACTTGCTAAATGTTTCATGCTGCAACAACCTGTACCTCAATCTTTAGTTGATATAAGTACTAATGATGAAAGATTTAATCAGTTTGTTGATGAGTTTGGAAGGTATGTTGGATTTGTTGAGAGATTAATTAAAAATAAGATGGAGTTAAGACATGACCCTAATGTAATAAGTAGTGAACAACCTCTTGGTTTTTTATTTGGTTTAGAAGATGTATATAACTTCTTAAATGGATTGTGTGTTAATTTAGCAACAAATTATGAAACAGAGTTAGATTCAACATATTATCAACTTATAAAAATATTAATTCAAAAAAGCAATGAATCAAAAAAAGAAAATACTAAAAATGATATCGAAGAAGCAACATATAAAGCATTTAAACGTTTAGTTTTACTTGGAAGAAAATTCGAATCTGAACTTAAATTAGATGAAATTATTGCTTTAGCACATGGTGATTATGATAAAGGAATTGCGGAAGCATATGACAAAGAAACAGAAAAAGCAGCACGTTCAATAGATTTTCCTTATAAATTTAAAAAACTTAGAAAAAATAGAAAAGAAAAATATACACAGAGTGTTATTGAACGTGCGTTTAGAATAATAAAAGATGGAAGATGTACAACTATTGAAGAAGTTATTGAATGTGCAAGTATAGATATTCCAAATTATAAAATTATCAGAAAAGTTGCCTCAGGCGGATTCAAGCGTGTTTATAAAGCAGTTTATCACAAAGAAGGTTTTGACCCAATTGTTGTTGCTCTAAAGATAGTAGATAGAGTAGGTACAACAGATTCTTCAAATGTTGATGAATTAACACGAAGATTTGGATTAGATGGCTTAACAAGAGGCGAAGTAACAAATATGCAATGGTTAGACCATCCAAATATTGCAAAATTAGTTGATTACGGAAAAACAAAAGAAGGCGAATTCTATTTAGCTGAAAGATTTATCAGAGGATTAACATTAAGGAAACTATTCCAAAGCAGGGATATAATTCTTGGACAATTAAAATATGAATCTGAGCAAGCTAAAAATCCAGAAAGTCATTGTTCGCGTAGCACTTATGATTATAATGAAGTATTATTAGATTCTGTTGAAGAAATTATGTGCAATATGCCAAATAATGAACTTCTTGAAGTTAAAAACACAAGAGAGATTGTTACAATTGAAGATGGGAAACTCGAAAATAGAACGCAAGAGGAAATAACTAACCCTAAAGAAAGATTAATTGGGTTCTATTTAACGTTATGCAAAGATGTTGTTTCAATAATGGAATCTTTGCTTAATGATCATAATCGAACTCATTTAGATATAAAACCTGAAAATATAATTATTGAAAATCATGGACAAACATATATTACAGACATGCAGACTTCAAGAGGTCTTGTACCAACACATGAAAAGTCAGATGGTGTACATGGCTCAAAGAATTATGCTTGTCCTACTTTATTAAATGGAGAAGTTCCTGAGTATGAATGTGATATCTATTCAATTGGTATTATGATATATGAGGCTATAACTGGACATCTTCCTTTCGGTCCTTATAAAAGCAGAGAAGAAGCTAAGGAAGATCATAATAATAATCATAATGCAAAATTAGAAGAAGCATTAGGATTAGTAGGTGTTAATATTGACAAAGAATCTAATAACATTGAAGAAGGTTCAGACAATACTGACCGCAAAGTATTATCTAAAGAAAATCTAAACTATTTGAAAGGAATTTTAAGAAAATGTCTCGCTTATTCGATAAAAGACAGATACAGAGACATATCTCAGTTAAGG
This sequence comes from Candidatus Woesearchaeota archaeon, assembly GCA_018303325.1. GTDB lineage: Archaea > Nanobdellota > Nanobdellia > Woesearchaeales > DSVV01 > JACQSP01. Next base: position 1,822 of record JAGVYH010000009.1, on the reverse strand, counting down.
CATGATTTAGAAAAAGTTCTCGATAATATGTTTCACGAAAAAAGAGTAGTGGTAGAAGGAGAAGAGATTAGTCCAGAAGATATAAGAATAATTAATTTTCTAAAAACGAAATACAGTGCTGCAACTTTAGAAAAAGTAGTAAAAAGCACAGGACATATTGAAGTTGATGAGGATTATGATTTTGTTGTTGAGAATGAATAAGAGTTAGAGAATAAAAGTGAAATAAGGAAATGAATTAAAAGATAATAAACATGACACTTGAACAAATACTGACAGAAGAAGATAAAGCAAGTATATTGAACGAAGTAGAGAGAGAAAGAAGAAGAATTTTGATTGAAAGGTTATACAAAATAGGACTAGAACATCCTCAAAAAGCAATTAGATATGGAACAATTAAAGCTTTAAGTGGTTTAGCTAAAGTTGATCCTTCTAAATTTGTTCAATTATTTGAAAAAGTAATTGATTCTAAAGATTATACTAATTTATATAGTGGATTTGAAATTTTAGAAACTCTTGCGAATATTGATGCAAATAAATTTGTTGATATATGTAAAATGGTAAAATGGGATAGTTGGAAATGTCCTAAAGAAAAAGTTTATTCTACTAATGATATAAATTTATGGGAATCATTAAGATGCCTTATTGTTAAATCATTTAAGGTATTACCTAGTATAAATGTTGATATATATCTAGAACTATATAAGTGGGGAATAACTCATGGACATCCGTTTATTGGTTCTTATCCATTTGTTGCTGAAGAAACAGCAAATACGTTAGATGCATTAGTAAGTGTTGATAAAGAGAGATTTCTGAAATTATTTGAAGAAGGAGCGTATGAACCAACCCCATTTGTATCTTCAAAATTTAAACAGAAATTTGATTCATTAGCAGTTGTTGATTCAGATACGTTTATTGATTTGTATAAACAAAGAATAGCTAATAAATATGATGGAGGTAGGGAGAGTGCTTTCATTTCTTTACATATGTTAGCGTCTGTTCGTCCATCTAAATTCATTGAGTTGTTTGATGAATCAATAGGAGAATTTCAAAACATTGGTGGAAGTGATGGTGCAGATAAATTATTTGGTGCTTTAGCAAGAATTAATCCTGAAAAATTTCTACAGATTTATGAAAAACAAGTGAATTGTAGTGAAAACAAGTATCAGAATCTAAAATACCTAGCAAAGTCTATTGATTGTTTAGCTGATAAAAGACCAAAAAGCTTTATAAGATTATGTGAAAGAGGTATGAATAGTGAAAATCCATCAGTAAAAATTGGAACAGCTCAAACTTTATACAAGTTAGCTACCTTAAATCTTACTAAATTTTTGGAATTGTATAATCTTGGCATGAAAGATGAGAGCATTCAAGGTGAAACCGCTGAATCAATTATAGATTTAGCAAATATAAATCCTATTTTGTTTGTAGAATTATGCCAAAAGGGAATTAACCATAAAAGCAAGTTAGTAAGATACGGCACTGCAAAAGTTTTAGGCAAATTAGCTTCTCTTAATCCGACTACTTGGTTTATATTATATAAAAAAGGATTACAAGAAAAAGATGAGGAAGAAAATTATAATGTCACATTAGCAGCAGCTGAATCGTTAGGATCATTTGTTCAAACATTAACAGAAAAAGAACAAAACTCACTCATTGATGATGAATACAACTTCCTTATTACATATCTACATTCAAAATACACCAAAAACCCAGACAGAAATCACAGACCAAAACAAGAAATCCAACAAGAATTAATAAAATTAGTAAGAAATTCAGAAGGAATAGATTATCAAAAATTACAAAGAATTCTTGAAGCTGGCGA
>JAGVYH010000008.1 GCA_018303325.1 Candidatus Woesearchaeota archaeon | reverse complement strand
GAAAAGAGAAGACAGGGTAAGTACTGCAGATATGCTTACGTCTCTATGGCACAACCTTTGCTGGCTGGGATAGCTTATTTCTGTCCCACACTCGATTTTCTTCTTTGAAATTAGACCTCTTTGAACTTAAACCCAATTCCACCAAAAATTATATATACCACTTCTCCCAGAAAAAGAGATATCATGGATACAATGGACTGTATTTACACAAGGCGTTCTATTAGAAAGTATAAAGATATCCCTGTCGAATGGGAGCTGGTTGGAAGGGTTGTCGAAGCTGGAAGCTTTGCGCCGACAGCTGGAAATCTTCAGGATTACAGGTTTATTGTTGTCAGAGATGAGGATAAAAGAAAACAGATTGCACAGGCATGCCTGCAGCAATATTGGATGGAAGCAGCGCCAGTGCATATTGTTGCCTGTGCTGAAATAAAAAGAATAAAACAGTTTTATGGTGTCAGGGGAGAAAGGCTTTATACTATACAAAATGTCGCTGCAGCAATGGAGAATATGCTCTTGGCAGCCAATCATTTTGGCCTTGGCGCATGCTGGGTTGGAGCATTTGACGAGCCAATGATAAAAACTATTTGTGGTATTCCAGATTATGCAAGAGCGCATGCAATAATGACATTAGGATATCCCGACGAGACGCCGCCTCAGCCGCAGAAATACAAATTAGAAAACTTATTCTATTTGGAGAGATATAATAACAGAATGGAAGACTTCCATGTTGTCGTCGGAGAATACAGCCCGACAATAGCAAGGCACATAAGGGAAACAAAAAAAGCTCTCGACAAAGGCACTTCTAAGCTGTTCGAGCACATTGGAAAGAAATTGAAGGATGTGCATCAGAAAATTACAAAATAAGTATTGTTTAGCTGATTAACCTCTTTTTCGCTCACAACCCGTTTGTGGGACGAAGTCCACCGTCTCACTATGATAAAATTTAGTCGTTTTTCGTTATGAATTACAAATAGCGAAGAACAAATAACTAAAAAGAAATAATGAGACGTGTGGCTGCGCCCAGGAACTAAGTAAATATAAAAATAGTTGAATTTGTTCTGAACAAAACTTGAATAATTTACAAAAATAAATGATACCTAAAAAAACATTTAAAGGAATTTATCTTACCTCCTTTTTATGCCAATATCATATAACAAGCTCGTCAGAGATGGTATACCTAATATTATTCGCAGAGACGGCAAAACACCACACACACATATTGCTCAGGGTTCTGAATTAGAATCAGCTCTTTTAGAAAAGTTATTAGAAGAAGTACTAGAATTTCAACAATCTAAAGACCCCTCTGAGCTTGCTGATGTTCAAGAAGTTGTATACGCTATAGCAAGTTTTTATGGAATAAAACCACAGGAGCTTGATGCCAAACGTAAGCAAAAAGCAGACGAAAGAGGCGCATTTTCTCAAGGGATTATATTGGATTATGTAGACGAGTAATAAACTAATAGATATTATAGTTACGGACATTAATAATCGTATATTAGTTACCGTGACTACATTCGTGGACTTTAACAAATTAGATACAGATATTAAAGTCCACACTAAATACTCTAATATATGCCTGTACTAATATATACACATATGAATAGTATACATATCTTATACAAAACTCCTTAATCTTACCCTAGTATAGCAAAACCTATATTCTCTAACATATATATTTCAGTTTAGAAGTATTTATATATAAGATGAACACATAGAAAAATAAGTATTAACTAGTTTTTTGGCGAAAACTCAGTTAATTTTTAACATTTAAGTTTTAATAACATTCGATAAACATCATCTAACTTGTTGGCGCAAGTTTGATTTCTAAGGAGAGTATAGTATATACTCATATATAAAGTTTGTTGTAGTGAAAACTATATACTGCAGAATACAGATTAGTATTTTACTGTGGTTTTATAGTAAGTGACCTAATTTTATATAAAAATTGAGTCACTTACTATATTTGCCGAACATAACAATTTGTATAACTATATTATGTTCGGCATTATAGCTGAACTGCGACGAGACAAGTGTAAGAGTATACGCATAAACTATACTAGATATAATATATAGGTACGTACATTAATTTTTTTATATATAACTCCGTACCTATATACGTGGACTTTAACAAAATAGATAAGAATCTTAAAGTCCACCACTATACAACACAAAGAAATAAAAAAAGGGGAGGGGTCTAAAATGGACTTTATCGTAAAAAACGCAATGGAAAACTCAAAGAGTTATAGCAGCACATATGAAGTTGGCCAAGCAAATATAAAAGTAATTGGTTGCGGTGGAGCAGGCAATAATATGGTAAACTGGCTCTACAAAAAAGGAATAAAAGGCGCAGAAATCATGGCTTGCAATACAGACAAGCAGCACCTTGATGTTACAGAAGCTGACAAGAAATTCTTGATTGGAAAAGATGTAACAAAAGGCCTAGGCTGTGGTGGATATCCACAAAAAGGAGCTGAAGCAGCGCAAGAATCTATAAATGAGATTAAAGAATGCATACGTGGTTCAGATATGATCTTTGTCTGTGCTGGTATGGGTGGAGGAACAGGAACAGGCTCAGCGCCAATAGTTGCAGCAGCAGCAAGAGATATTGGCGCAATTGTAATCGGAACAGTAACCATGCCATTCAAGATTGAAAGAGCAAGAGTAGATAAGGCTGAATTCGGCTTAGCTCAATTAAGAGAAGTAGCAGACACAGTCATTGTTATTGATAATAACAGGCTAGTACAAATCGCAGGCAACTTGCCAATCCAGCAGGCATTTGCAGTTGCAAATGAGTTAGTATCAACAATGATAAAAGGAATTGTTGAAACAATTGCTATCCCATCACTAGTCAATCTAGACTTTGCTGATGTAAAAGCAATCATGACAAACGGCGGAGTTGCAGCCATTGGCGTAGGTGCTTCAGACACAAATAATAGAGTACAAGAAGCTGTCCAAGGCGCACTAAGCAATCCATTATTGGATATAAACTATGAAGGCGCAACAGGAGCATTAATCCATGTACATGGTGGACCAGACCTAACTTTGGAAGAAGTAAGCAGAGTTGGTGAAATGGTTACAGAAAGTATGGATGACGACGCAAACTGCATCTGGGGAGCAAGAGTCACAGATGATATGAAAGGCAAACTAACTGTCATGACAATCATCACTGGTGTAAAATCTCCATGGATATTAGGAAAATGCGGAGAAAGATCAAGAACACACACCAAAGAAATGCAGGAGATGAATGACGAGTTAGGAATCGAAATTATCCGATAGATACACGATAACTAACAAGGTAATTTTTTACCTTTATTTTTTTTATTTTTATTTATTAATTATTCAAATATTAAAAAGGCATAAACCTAAAATAAAAAATAAAATATCATTTATAATATCACATAAAAAACATCATTATATTCACATAATCAAACATCATACTCATAACAGCTAGGGAAAAAGAGGCAAGAAAATAGAATATTTATTCACCCCTTTGGTCTTTGTGTGGTGTAGGTTTCTCGCCTTCAGGTTTTTGTACACCCCCAACATAAACAAGCCCTGAAGGCAAATTTTTTTATTGATTAAAATTAATCATTAGATTTCCTAAAACTTTATAAAGAAATCTTCACTTTTTCTTGTCATGCTTTACTTAATCGGCTTAGGTCTTGGAGATGAGAAAGATATCACTCTTAAAGGCCTTGAAATTATAAAGAAATGCGATTTAATCTATTTAGAAAACTATACTTCTAAACTTCAATGCTCTGTTAAGGAGCTCGAAAAGTTATACGAAAAAAAGATTATTTTAGCCAACAGAGAAGATGTTGAAGGCGATGATGAAAAAGGTAAAAACCAAATATTAAAATCTGCAAAAACAAAAGATGTTGCTTTGTTAGTTATCGGCGATCCAATGAGCGCAACAACTCATGTGGATTTATTGCTCAGATGCAAAAAACTGGGAATAAAAATCGAGGTAATACACAATGCATCAATCATTAATGCAGTTGGTATTGTTGGTTTAGAGCTGTATAAATACGGAAAAACAACATCTATTCCTTTTCCTGAAAAAAACTTTCAGCCAGAAACAGCTTACGACGTCATAAAAATGAACAAAAAGAATGGATTGCATACATTATGCCTGCTTGATTTAAGGCCATTGGAAAATAAATTCATGTCTGTTAATGATGCAATTAAAATATTGTTAGATATTGGTGAAAAAAGAAAAGCAAAAGGAACAGAAAAAACCCCAATATTTACTAAAAATACCTTCTGTATAGGCTGCGCAAGAATTGGCAGCGATAATTTAATCAAAGCAGGTAAAGCAGAAAAACTTCTAAAAGAAAACTTTGGAGCACCGTCGCATTGCTTAATTGTTCCGGCGAAGATGCATTTTGTCGAGGAAGATGCATTGAAGATGTGGAAATAAAAGTAAACTAATAAACTTAAAATTAGAGAATAGAAAAATAAAAATTAATTCTTTGAAAAAATAGTATTTGTTTAGCTGGTTAATGTTTTTTGACCGCTCACAACCCGTTTGTGGGACGCAGTCCCCCGTCTCATGAAAAGTTTTTTACGTTTTTTTAATCGTTACATAAACTGTTCAAGTTTAAAATAAAAAAACCTAAACTAAACTTCATCATGAGACGGGTGGCTTCGCCCAGGAACTAAACAAATACAAAAAATTAAGAAATTAAGTGATTAAGGACGCCCTCCCCCTCCAACAGCGCCACCGCCTGCACCAGTTCCTCTCATATATCTAATCAATAACCATGCGATAATAACTATAATCAATATTGCCAGCCATCCTTTCTCAGCAAGTTCTCCAAGCAATGGAAAGAATTGAAGCGGTGCAGGACACAAATCTCTATAATACCCGCTTTTTGCAGCGAAAAAAGAATAAATTATAAACCCAACTGCGCCAATGCTTATCAATCCGTAAACAAAATTTGAAAACCCACCCCTGATGCCTACAAAAAACAGGATTAATATTAATGTAAACAAAGCGATTATCATTAAGCCGAACTGCGGCATTGCATTATTGACGAGAACAACAGGGTCGTAACATGAAGGATATTTGTCGAGTACATGAGGCATGACTGTTATTAAAGACAAAATAAATGCAACTGCAATTGACTGCGGCCTTTTCATAATGTTTGTCTTTGAAAGCCCGATAAATAAAACAATAAAAAATAAGAAAAATGGTAAAATAACATCTATACCAGTTATTTCCTGAGGATATGCAGTATAATGGATAATTGTGTCTAGGAATGACATGGATTAATTTATCATTTGTGTTGTTTATATATTTTTTCACAATGATTTGCAAAAATTGTATAACCTTCCCCTATAACTTAATTTGTATTTGTTTAGCTGAAGTTATATGTTTCTTAGCTTCTTTTTTCTAACCAATAGTGCGCACGTTATTTGCTCTCAATCCGTTTGTGGGACGCAGTCCACCGTCTCATGATTAATTAATTTGTTAAATATTGTTAACATTTTTCTATCGTTTAAAGAAAACTTTAAAAAATTTCATGAGACGTGTGGCTGCGCCCAGGAACTAAACAAAATCCTTATTTTCACAATGATATTCACAATGATATGTAAACTATTATAATTACTCACGTAACTTATATATAGTGGTGGACTTTAATATTAGTATATATTTAGTTAAAGTCCACGAATATAGTAAGTAACACGAGCTATACACTAATTTAGGTTACTTACTATAAATAGTATTAAATTACGCTTAAACAATGATCTACTTAGGAATTGAAAGCACAGCGCACACTTTTGGCATTGGTATTGTAGATGACAAACTGCCAAAGGAAAAAAAGATAATAGCTAATGTTAAAGATAGTGTTACGACTAAGACAGGCGGTATTATTCCTGCAAAAGCAGCGGATCATCATGTTGAAGTTTGTGATGCAGTATTAAGAAATGCTTTAGTCAAGGCTAACTTAAAATTAGAGGATGTCGACGTCATTGCATATTCACAATCACCTGGCATAGGACATTGTTTAAGAATAGGAGCAATGTTTGCACGAACCATTGCATTAAAATACAACAAACCGCTTGTCGGTGTAAACCATTGCATTGCTCATTTAGAGATTGGAAGATTGGTTACAGAAGCAAAAGATCCTGTGCTGCTTTATCTTTCAGGGGCAAATACACAAGTCATTGCTTATGAAGGCAAAAAATACCGAATATTCGGAGAAACATTAGATATAGGCATAGGTAATTTTATTGACTGTTTTGCAAGGGAGCTTGGATTAGGTTTTCCTGGCGGGCCTATCGTCGAGAAACTCGCAAGAGCAGAGATTGAGAACAACCCAACAGAAAATAAAACACCTCATTATGTTGAATTACCCTACTGTGTTAAAGGCATGGATGTTAATTTTGGCGGCATTCTAACAAATCTGAAACAAAAAATAAAACATATGAATGCACATAAAAAAGAGCACCAAACCAAAGAACATACGCACTGTTATTATACAAAAGAATCATTGTGTTATTCTGCGCAGGAAACTGTTTTTGCAATGATGGTTGAGGTTGCAGAAAGAGCTTTGGCGCATTGCGATAAAAAAGAATTATTATTGGGCGGCGGAGTTGCATGCAACAAAAGGCTGCAGGAAATGTGCGAGAAAATGTGCAAAGCCCGGGGGGCAAAGATGTTTGTTCCAGCTAATGAATTTCTTATAGACAATGCAGCGATGATTGCATGGCTTGGTTTGTTACAGTATAAAGCAGGCGATAAATTGAAGATAGAAGACGCTGGCATTAAGCCATACTTAAGAACAGATGATATTGATGTGGCGTGGAGATGAGGATAATACTAAAATTCTTCATATTTTATTAGATTAAATGTGATATTCCATATTAAATTTACAATAAATATTAAATAACAAAAAAAGAAAATAAAAAAAGTAATTATTCTCTCTTCTTCTTTCCTGCAAAATAAACCAACACAGATATAAGTATCACCACAACAAATAAACCTGCAGCACTCTTTCCTTTCTGTGTTTTAAACAATGCACTAAACGCTTTTCCTGCCAGTCCAACTTCTTCTTCTGTTGTGGTTTCTTCTGTTACACTGGCGGTTTCTGTTGTTGCCTGTTGTTCAGATTCTGTTGTTTCTTCTTCTACAACTACAACAGGTTCTTCAGATGCAGATGTTGATTCTTCTGTCGACGCTTCTTCACTTTCTTCTGTTGATTCTTCTGCCACTGTTGTTTCTTCCTCTTCAACTGTCGTTACAGTAGTTGTTTTCTTGCCACCACCACCACCACCACTACTACTAGAGCTGCTAGAACTACCTGACGAGCCTGACCCATAATATGTCGAGAATCCTAATGAAGCTGGAACTCTCCATGTTGTGTTCCTATAACCCATACCACCATCTGTTAAATTGGCAAGGTTTGTGATGTTTCTGCAATTAGATAAATTATCTTCATCGCATTTGAGTAAGGAATCAGATCCAATTGGAATTGTCAACAAGATTGTATCAGCGCCAAGGCTCTGCGCTAACTCCTGCCATTTTGAACTCGAAAGCCCAACATATGTTTTATCAGATGTATTAGTTATATTAAACCCACCTGATAAATTTGCGCTCAATGTCTTTGCCAAATCAACACCTTCAAGTGCAATGCTCCAATTAGCAGGGCTGTCAAACCTTAATGTTGCATTCGGTGTGTAAGACGATAAATTGGTTAAAGTATCGCTGCTTAAAGTAATATTATGTGTGCCATTATCTATCTTTACACCAGTAAGATTTAACAATGGGTTTGTTGTTGTGTTATCCAATGTAAATTTTAATGGAACTTTGTTTGTAACACCTACTGCACTTGTTGAGAAATTCAAACAACTGCTGACTGCGCAGTTTGTTGCCTCATCACAACCATCTAGTTTATAATAATAAGTTGTACTTGATAATAAGCTAAATCCCCATATACCTGAGTTAAATGGCATGCCATGGAATGTTCTATATTTATCATATGCAAAAGGCGAATCATCAACCTTAGATACATTCAATGTTCTGCAGTTACTGTCTGTGTTGTAAAATTTAACTGTTCCGTTTGACGGCTCGTCAGTTATCCAATGTATAAATGCAAAATCACGGAATGTTTCTACTGCATTGGATATTACAGTTGGGGCTGTGTGGTCATTAGAAAGGTTATATCTAGAGCTACTAGTTAGACATTTCGGAAAATTGGTACAGAACGGATCAGCACAACCAGCATAACCATTTCCATCAGTATCTGCATTGTTCATACAATCTTGGAATGGCATAAATTTACCACCGCCAATTATACTAAATTTGCTTCCGCAAGAAGTCGGATTGCTGAAACAATCTTTTGGCTTAAAATCTATTGTGCCAGGTTTATAATACATATTTAGCAATGTATCATTTGCAAGCGATAAATCAACATGTTGCCCTGTTGAATATGCTTCACCTGTTGCAACTGATATTCTCATTGTTGTCTTAGGATTAGCTAATTCGCTTTTAGGGATTGCAAGAATGACTGCATTTGCTTGAGTACATTGTAAATATCCTGCTTGTTCACTTGATTGTGAGGGTGGTGAAAAGACAATGTATGGGAAAAGGCCAAAATTTGTTGTTGAAGAATTGAGGCATCTGTAACTTTTTATGGTCTCAAGATAATTTTGACCTGTACTATTAGTGCCATTTATTTTATAAACAAATTTATAATCAAACCCTTCATAATTAGTACCACTTATATTTGCAGTGCAACCTGTAGTTTGATTATTGTCGACATCTATAAGATAATAATACACACCGCCATGTTTTCCACCATTTGTAGTATTACAATATGAAGATGGTGAAAAATTTCTTGCACCAATGCCAAAGCCAAATGCTTCAAACATATCAGCAATAGCAAAATCTTGAATATCTATAACTGAATTATTGTTTGCAAATTGTGATGTTTCAGAAGATTCTGTACCTATCTCTGTTGGTGCTGAAACCATATTTCCCATCATATCTTCTTTCATCATATCCATTGGATCCATTGCTTTATCACCTCTTCCACTGGTTAAGGTATCTTCACCCCCGCCGCAATTATCTGCAATAGCATAACAAGAAGTGTCTTGACAATCAATTAGATTATCTGCATCATCGTCCTTACCATTATAACAAATTTCTCCAGCTGGTTTACAATACAAATCAGTGCTATCCCATGTGCCACCAACACCTGTACAATCTGCTTGAGTAAAACACCTGTCCATATTAAATGCTGAGCAAGTTAATTCAGTTTCATCATACGCAGAATTATCACACCATGTATCACCTATAATTTGATCTCTAACCCATTTACAGCCTGCTCCGCCTAAACCTAATGAGTCAGTTACTTTACTATTTGTGCAAGTATAATTTGTCATACAGGCATCGCAGTCTTCGTCGCAGTTTTTATCGCCCATACTGCTAAACAAATCAACTTTATTCCCATCTTCTATACATGCACCTTTAGTGCCTCTTTTAGGATTAAAAATATTAGCATTCCACTGGCATTCTGTTTGGGCAGTGCAGTCTGTTTGATTATTGCATGCGCCGCACATATCACTGCAAGAATAAGCACTTGAACCACTGGTTTCACCAAACATATCAGGCCAGCATTTGTTAAAATCAGAATCCCATTTACATTTGGTTCCTACTGAATTATTAATGCAAGCAGTAGCATTGCTAAAACCCATACAGCCCTGTGTAAAAAATTTAGGGTCAAATGTTGTTTTATTCATAAAAACTTTGTCTTCAAATGCTCCGCCTGAGAAACCACCTAATATATCTCTTATTGTGGAACCGCTTGCTTCATCTTTTACTTCGACTTGAAAACTAAGACCAGTCAAATTTTTAATATAAGATTTATTGACTGCCATAAGAATTGTTGTTGGAATAGAGCAATTTGCTCCTGCAATGCTTCTGTTTACCATTAATACAATAGTCTCATTTTGGACGAAACCATTATTTGTATTATTTATTTGAGAAACATTACCGTTGCCTGTTGAGTTGAGTTTAATTCTATACTCTGAACCAGGAAATCCCGGGCAACCACCACCACTATAACTATTACATCCAGTATTCAAATTAGAATCAGAGTCAAATTCTATACTTATTGTTGCATTATAAAGATTTAGGTTGGCTACTGTATCACTACTATTACAAAAACGTGCACCTGTAAGATTCGGTGCAACAATTTTCCAAGCAACAAAATTAGCATCTTGAGTTACAAACACTGCACCTAAATCATAAGAGCCATTAATTTTACAATGAGCATGATTAGTATTCGTTGCGCAAAAGCTCCATGATGTTTTGAATCCAGGGCCATTTGCTGCATATGCTTCAGTGGGAAATTTAAAATTATCCCATGTAACAGTATTTCCTCTGTATGTTAATGTTTCTGCTGAAACAAACACAGACAAAAGAACAGAAAAAACAATAAACATAGATATAACTAATAAAACCTGCACTCCCTTTTTATTCATCTTACACACCTCATTTTTGATTTTAAATAACGACTCTTTTTCTTCTTTTTTAAAATTAGAATATAGAATAACTATTATTAATTAGGTGATATATAAATATTTCTATTATTTGTACTTATTATAAAATAATAAAAAATTATTTAACTATTATCAAGAAACATTACTTAAAACATTATCAATAGTATCACTTCCTCAGCAATTTCTTAAGTATATCTTCCTTTCCTTTCCAATCTAATGCTTCTTTAAGAACTTCTGCCAATGTTGTTACAGGAATTATTTTGATTTTATTTAATTTGTCCTGCGACAGAACAATATCTTTTAAATTAGCTTTTGGCACAATAACATATTCAATGCCAGCATCTATTGCTGCCTCAACTTTCGCACTTAAACCACCAATAGGAAGAACTTCTCCTCTAACACTCAAGCTTCCGGTCATTGCGTAATTCTGTTTTACAGGGATTTTTTTAAGTGCAGAAATTACAGATGTTGCAACAGCAATGCTTGCGCTGTCACCTTCGACACCTTCATACGTCTGCAGAAATTGAACATAAATATCACTGGTTTCTTTAATATCCTCGCCAAAATGTTTTTTTATTATTGCAGTTACATTTTTTATTGCTTCTTTAGCAATCTCTCCAAGTTTGCCTGTTGCTACTATTTCTCTTTCTTTGCCGCCTGGAGTAACTTCTGATTCAATAGGCAAAATAATTCCTGAGAATGCATCTTCTCCGCCAATTACTGCCAAACCATTGACTCTTCCAATATTTGAACCTGTAACTTTTATTACTTCATACTCTTTCTTTCTTTCAAGATATTTGTCTGCCAATTGCTGCTCAAGTGTCCTTGCAATCTTTTTCGCTTCAAAAATGTGCTGTCTTGTGACGAATTCTGCCTTTTTCTCTGACGCAATATCTCCGGCTGCTCTTATTAATCCGCCAAGCTCTCTTAATCTTAAAGTTAGATGGTCTTTTCTGTTTGCCCTTCTTCTTGCCTCTTCAATAATCTGAAGAACAGCATCTTTTGAAAAATGAGGTATCTTGCCGTCTTTATTTACTTCCTGAGCAATGAATTTGGCAATGTTCAATCTGTTCTTAGGATTATCTTCAATTGTATCTTTCATATAAATTTCATAACCATAACCCCTGATTCTTGACCTTAAAGCAGGATGCATATGTTTAAGGGTTTCATAATTGCCTGCTGCAATAAGAATAAATTTGCATGGCACAGGCTCTGTTCTTACCATTGCGCCTGCGCTTCTTTCACTCTGTCCGGTTATAGAATACATTCCTTCCTGCAATGCAGTCAGTAATTCCTGTTGTGTATGCGGTTGGAGTGTTGCAATCTCGTCTACAAACAAAACACCTAAATGCGCTTTATGAATCATTCCAGCCACTACTCTTTCGTTTGATGGTGTGCCTAAGCCTCCCGACTGGAACGGGTCATGAAGTACATCGCCGAGTAATGCGCCTGCATGCGCGCCAGTTGCATCGTAGAACGGCGCCTGTTCTTTTTTGAAATTATCTACAATAAGTTTTGGTGCTCCGCCTTCTTTGCCCATTGGCATTCTTTTTCCAAAATTAATAAACATTACAAAAGCAACAAGAAAAAACATGCCGCCTATAAAAAACGCAGTGAACATAACTGCCGCTGCTGTTGCCCCTAATTTTTGCTCATAAACTCTTAATATCCACCATGGAGCAATCATTGCAACAATGGCAAGAACAAACATAAGTATATTCTGATTTTTGAACATTCTTGCGCCGTCAATCCTTGATTTCAGAACCTCTTCTCTTCCTTTTCCGGCAGGAACTGTTTTTATCAATGGCTTGTTTTCATCATGCGGATTAGGATAAGAAACTACATCAACTAATTTTTCTTTTGGAAGAAGCTCTGCTAATGCCAGACCTAACATTGATTTGCCTGTTCCTGGCTCTCCTATTAATAATACGTGCCTTCTTTGGAGCGCAGCTTTTTTTATAATTTCAACAGCATCTTCTTGTCCAATAACTTGATCAATAATTTTTGAAGAAATTTTTATATCTTTTGTACTGTTAAGATTAAAATCTTCTGTTTCTGTCTTTTGAGGTTGTTTGGATTGATTAACTTTTTCTATTTCTGTCTTAACTTTTTCTTTTTTTGCATTAATCTCTGATTTTTTTTCAGCGGATTTTGTTTTAATAGTTTTACCTGCAGTCATATCACAGCGTTATCAATTTACTTATTTATATATGTTTTGGAACATGTTTGTTTTTGTTATTTACTCATAGTGTATTCTTCAAAATTCAAAAAGTTAGTGCAGGTTGTAAAAACATTTTAAAAATTAAAAGCAAAAGATTTATATATAACAATAATATGCATGAATTAAGTAGTATTGGTAAGTAGTATTGAATATTAAATAAAACAAAACCAATAATAAATGAAGAGATAAAAAAAGAGATAGAAAACATAATTATAAAGATGTAATTGAGTAAAAAAGACTTGATGATTATTGGAGGCAGGCAAAATGGTGAAAGCATTTATAGAAAGAATGAAAAGATCTTTAGGCGTTGCTAATGAGCCTGATGTTGATGAAGTTGGCGATGAATATGTTGAGCTTGATGTTCTTGGTGATACCAATGATGATGGTAAAAAACCAAAGATTATTGTAAGGCCGTTTGTAATAAATGATTTTTCTGATATTAAGCCTGTATTGGATTCAATGAGAGAAGGATATACTATTGGTTTGATTAACATAAAACCTTTGAAAAATAAGGATCTTGTAGAATTAAAAAGAGCAATCAATAAACTCAAAAAAACATGCGATGCAATTGAAGGAGACATTGCAGGATTCGGCGATGATTACTTGGTAATTGCTCCAAGCTTCGCAAGAATTTACAGGACAAAAGATACTGCGCAGGTTAAAGAAGAGTAAACAAGTCCTTAATTTTTCTTTTCTTTATTTATTCATTTCTATTTTTTTGATTTGTTCGAATAATTTATTTGTTTAGCAGGTTTCTTGTTTCTTATTTTCTTTTTTCCGTTCCCAACCCGTTTGTGGGACGCAGTCCATCGTCTCACTAAACGTTTTTTACGTTTTTTTAATAGTTATGTAATTCGTTTAAGTTTAAAATAATAAAACCTAACCTAAATAATCATGAACGTGTCCAATCAAGTAGGAAATAAAGAAATAAATAATAGTAAAACGTGTGGCTGCGTCATAGAACTAACCAAATACTAATTTTTTCATTTTCCGAAAAATAGTAAACTATTTAAAAACCAACTATTCTGTATTCTAATAACATGAACAGAATATACAGAAGTAAAAAAGACAGAATGGTTGCAGGTGTATGCGGCGGAATAGCTGAATACTTTAAAATAGACCCAACAATTGTAAGGTTATTGTGGGTGTTAGTAACTATCTTTTCAGGATTTATTTTTGGCATAATCGCATATATTATTGCTGCAATAATCATTCCAGAGAAAGAGTAAATTATTTCTTGATTTGTTCTTCTTGTGTACAAATAAATTGTTATTTTATAGTTTCATATTTATTTTTCTTAGAAAGTTTTTTATAAATGTTGATTAATTGGTGTAGTATTAGTGCAGTAAGGAGTAAAAATAGAGGTTTTATCATGAGCTATATTGATATTATGGGCTACACAGCAGGAATGCTTGTTGTAATTTCATTGCTGCCTCAAGCAATAAAGAGTTGGACAACAAAATCCACGAAAGACATTTCTTTATGGCGATACATTATCTATGTAAGTGGGCTAATTATCTGGATTGCTTATGCAATAATTATAAAAAATGGGCCAGTGGCAGTAATGAATAGTGTAGGGCTGATTCTTGCAGTGTCAATTTTATATTTGAAAATCAGGCATGGATAAAATAAATAAAAGAGTATAAAACTCTAAAAATCACAACAGGCTCTGTTGAACATCTCTCGTTCGCAGCTGTCCAGTCGCATAGCTTTGCTTTGAATGGACAGCAACCTTGCATGACTTTTGATTTATCGCATGGTGCTCACTGGTCATAAATGACGAGAGGTTCAACAGAGCAAATCACAACAATAAAATATTTAAACTTGAAATGTTTTTTAGAAAGATAAAGGTGTATTCATATTATGGTAGAAGAAAAATCAGTTCAAGAAAAAAAAACAATTAAAATGTCTGAGACAGACAAGATGGACATATTGGAAAACCAAAAGTGTCCAATCTGTTTAAAGAATACTATGACATTAACAGAGAGTGAGAAAGACATCCCTTATTTTGGAAAGGTTTACTTATTCTCAATGGACTGCAATAATACAGAATGCAAATATCATAAGGCAGATATTGAATCTGCTGAGCAGAAAGAGCCTTGCAAGTTTACTATTGATGTCAATGGCGAAGCAGATATGAAAATAAGGATAGTGAAAAGTGGAGAGGCAACTGTTAAGATACCAAGAATAATAACTATTACACCAGGTCCAGCGTCAAATGGTTATGTTACAAACATAGAAGGAATTCTTAACAGAGTGAAAGTTATGGTTGAAAAAGCCAGAGATGATGCTGAAGACGAAGACGACAAGCAAAAGGCAAAGGCAATGCTTAAGAAAATAAACAGAGTAATTTGGGGCAGTGAAAGCCTGAAGATAATAATAGAGGATCCATCAGGCAACAGCGCAATTATTTCTGACAAAGCAGTTAAAGGAAAATTGTAGATTTCTTATTGTAAATATCTAATTTCAATACTTTTTACATCTATTTTTCTCATTCTCAATCCTGTTTTCCGCTCACAGCTCGTACTAAGGACGAAGTCCACGGTCACATGAAATTGTTTGAAAGCTTGAAGGTCTGAAAGCTTGAAAGTGCGCTATATGTACGGCATTTTCAAGCTGTCAAGCTTTCTAACCTTCAAGCTTCTAAATGCTGTCAAGCTTTCTAACTTTCAAACCATCTTGCCTTTCTTCATGAACGTGTCCAATCAGGTAGGAAATAAAAAATAAAAAAAATAGCTACAACCAAAAACTTTATAATATACCCTGTAAAATTAAAAAGAAGAATGGCTAAAACAAGTAGGGGGGTAAAGAAAGGTAAATTAAAGGATTCTAATAAAGTTAAAACTAAAATTATAAACCATAAAGCCACAAATAAAAAAAAGGAAATTTCTCAACCAATAATCACAACACAAATACAAAAAAACATAGCAAAAACAACATTGCAAAAAACACAATCTCCTGAAAATATTCCTATCAAAAATACTGAAACTAAAATTCAGCCACCTAACAAACCTATCTGGCAAACTTTAAAGAAAATCTGGTGGTTTATCTGGGAAGACAACAGCATATGGAGCTGGATTGTCAATATTATACTTGCGTTTGTGATTATTAAATTCCTTGTTTATCCTGGATTAGGGCTGGCATTTGGAACAAATTATCCAATTGTAGCTGTTGTTTCTGGGAGCATGGAGCATGATGGAAATTTAGAGGAATGGTGGACCTCTCCTGCTGCCTGCGACAAATATATCTGCGCACAAGAGCAATGGTATGAACCATATAATATTAAACAAACAGATTTTGAAGATTTTATTTTTAAGAATGGATTTAATAAAGGCGATATAATTTTTTTAAGAGGTGTTAAATCTGAAGATGTTAAAGTTGGAGATGTGTTAGTATTTATGACGCCTTATAAAAAAGAACCAATTATTCACAGAGTTGTAAAAATAACCAAAGAAGAATCAACAAAAATAAGTGGCAGCACAGGTGCAAACATATATGAATATATTTACCAGACAAAAGGAGACCATAATATTGACTCTGGAAAGTATGATTATGATATATCTGAAACAAATGTAATCGGCAGAGCATGGGTCAGGGTGCCTTATTTAGGCTGGATAAAAATAGGATTTGTTGAATTATTAGGATTATTCGGCATTAAAATTAGTTAAGAATATTAATCAGAAATATTTAGGTAGATACTATTTAGGGGGTGGAAAAAATGTTTTGTCCAAAATGCGGTTCAATACTTATACCAAAAAGTGAGGGAAACAAAAAAATACTGCATTGTAAATGCGGTCATAACAATACAAAAGATATAAGCACTATGACTTTTACTGAAAAGATTGACAAATGCAAAAAAATTGAAGTCATTGACAAAGAAATCGAGCCTCATCCATTGACAGAGATAGATTGTCCAAAGTGTCATAATAAAAATGCAAGGTTCTGGACACGCCAGACAAGGGCAAGCGATGAGCCAGAAACAAAGTTCTATAAATGCGAGAAATGCAAGCATGTCTGGAGAGATTATCACTAACACAATTGGGACTATTGATTAGTAGTTACAAATCCAAAAAATTTATATACTGAAAGGGGTTACTTCTCGCTATGGACACAGAAGAGAAATCTATTAAAGTAGGGAAAAGCGGAATTAAAGACAGAAAGAAAGTAGAAGTGCAAGGACTATTAATTACTCCTCGCAAAAAAATAGAAACACTTATTCTTGTTCAGACAGGATGGTTAAGCGAGTATTTTGAATATGAAGAACAGTTTGGTCAGTTTCTTGGTTGTGAGTATCATGTGTATATAACTAATTTTAGAAAAAATGGTGCTTTTGAAGCAGAAAGGTCTTTAGATGATTTTGCTCAGATTGATAAGAGTATAAGAAAAGAGTTAAAACCAGAATATGTTTTTTATATTGGACATGGATTTGGTATGAATGTTGTGGTTGGGGCAATGAACAAACATAATTTAACCCCTGATGGTTTATATGGAATATGCGCTTGTCCAAGTTATGCTGATACAACAACACATGATTCTAACCCAGAACATGAATCTTTTGCTCAAAGAGTTATAGATACTGTTTCAGGGCTTTATCCTACGCACTTTTTACCTTTAGGTCTTGGACCAATGGAATTATCTTTAAAGGATTATTACATTTCAGAACCAGTAAAATTTGCTATCGGCGGCAATGATGAAGTGCTTAATACTAATGACCCTGCTGTTGCTCAGAGATTTATTAGTTATTTCTCACAGTATCCATTATCATCCTCACAAATATTTAGTGGAAGAAATCATGGATTTAATTGTGACAATAATTTAACTCCATTTAACAGAGACGAGTCGATGGAACTAATATTGGATATTAGAAAGTTTATAACAAGTGTTCTTTCATCAGAAAAAACCAAAATGACTAGCGCAGGAAAAAGATAAAGTAAAAAATAAACCGAAAAAACTATGCTTGCGCAGGCTGGTATTCAGGCGTGAAAATATTTTCGCTTCTATCTTTTACATCTGTATAAACATCTGACAATTTTTCTTTAAGTTTCTCATTCCATGGTTTGTATACGCCTGTTTCTTTCTCAAATCTAGCTAAAGCATCCTTTACCATTCTTTTTTGCACTATTCTTGTAAGTCCTTGGTCAACAAATGTCAATCCTGGCAAATAACTTACTGCGCCTTCCATGATGTTTTGTAATCCATCCAAATAATTGCCTGTGTCAAGAGCATACATCACACCATATGCTTTCTCTGGTATCTGCGCTAATAAATTCAAAAATTTCCCACCTAATGAACCGATAATATCGCCAGTGCCCAAAAACCATGCATCTGCTGTGTATCCAACAACATGTCCAATACTGCTTACTTTGTCTGCCAAACCGCCAAGGTATTTAGAATACTTGTCAAATGAAGAGGTAACTGCTTCTGCCAAAGTTTCTTTATATTGAGGATTTTTCTTAACCATATCTTTGACATGGCTGTAATGCTCAAGAATATAATCGCTAATCTCCTGTTTTGTTGACGGCATTTTATGAATAATATCTCTTAATCCCATTTTAATTCACCTCTTGTTTTAGTTTAAATGCAGTCATGAACTCTAACAAGCCAAGCAGTTTGTTATTTTTTATGACTGGTATTGAATATGTGCCAAGTTCTGTCATCATTTTAAATGCCTTGTCGTATGAATCCTCTGCGGAAACAATCTTTACATTTTTTGTCATTATATCTTTTGCAGCCAATTTTTCAGGGTTTTTTCCTTCTGCAACAACCCGGTTATTTATGTCAATAGTTGAAATCAGGCCGACAGGATAATCTTTACTGTCTAAAACTACCAAATGCCTCTTTTGTGTGTCGCGAAGTATCCTTGAAACATCCAAGGCATTGTCAGTTTCTCTGCAGATAATTGCGTGCGTCATATATTTTGTATCAATCATTTTGTTTCACCTGTGTATTGTTTTAATTGCATGTCATAAATTCTTATATACTAAACGTGATTAATTTTCGAACAAATTAATCACGTTTGTATATACAAAAGTGCAAAATAATGTTCGATTATTTTGCACTTTTAGTATATCATTTCATCTGCATACTGTTATAATTGTGTGTGCATATATTTTTACTTATCATTTTATTCCACTTGTGGATTGCTGTTTGCGCTGAGCATAGCTCATGCAAATTTTTTCGTACAAATCATTAGCTAAATCACCTGCCAATTTGACTGGATAACTTAAAATTTTTGAAATAACACTGTCTATTTCTTTGCCAAACGGCAGAATTCTGGACGTGCCTTTCCAAAGCAAAACACCTGCTGCAGCCATCACAAATGGGTTGGTTATAACATCAATGCTGTTGTGGGTTGAATTCTCTTTTAAGGGCGCAGCATAACCAACCTCTGTTCTTGTATCTTCCACCTTTGTTCTGTAGTTATCAACCCTAATTTGTGTTCCTGCAACTTCTTCTTTGCTCATATCAGTTCCTTTGCTGTCTATTTCAAATGCATAATTTTCTATACTGTATCCTTCTTGCAATCTTGAAATTAGTTTTGGGAACAATGATTCTATTTTTTGGTTTTGTTCAGTTGTTGTTGTTTTAACCTGCGCAAGATAATCACAGAATTCCGTTATTGTTGCTTCATTCTGCTCTCTTGCGTCATAAAATTTCCTAACTTGTAAGTAAAATTGTCTTAAATTTTCTGATTTTTCTATTGCCTCAACAGGATCCATGCCGTAAATTTCTGTAACAACTGAATCAATGTCCCTCATTATCTGCGGTTTTAGAGAATTGCCCACCTCAAACAGATTTTTCAATGTGCCTTTTAATTGAATCTCTAAGCGTGAAGCAACTCTTACTAATGTTTCATTATCCTGGTAAACTTTCGCTAAGTTTGCAGCAAACTCTTGTCTTGATGAAAAGTAAGCAGATAATGACTTTGCTGCCTTTTGGTTAACTGATGCTGCTTTATCTAACATTTGAATAGCTTCTTCAAGATTCTTTGCAGATCTCATTCCTTCAGGACCGCCTTTAATAGCATCAGAAACAGTGCCACCTGCATGTCTGAAATAATATCCTGCTTCTCTTAGTGAGTTTACACTTTCTGGGAAAACAACCTGCATCACAGATGCCAAAGCTAAAATTTCGACTCCAAATGCTGCTTTCTCTTCTCTTCCATTAACAAGTTTAGCGCCCCATTTAGTTTTAGAACTATTTCCAGAATTAAGTTCAGACTTTTCTGCTTCATAATCTGTCTGTGCCATTATTTTCCACCTTATTTAATAACTAGTTTTCGTGAATAGCTTAATACTAATAGCTATAGTGGTGGACTTTAATATTTGATCAATTTTGTTAAAGTCCACGAATATAGTAAGTAACACGAACTATACAATTATTTAGGTTACTTACTATAGTTTAATAACTAGTGCTAATCTCCTAACACACAGACTATAATGTCTAATAAAAACAAGAATAAGTTAAAAGAGAGGGTATATAAAACTATGTTGTGGTGAACTCTACGACAATATATACATACAGCAATTAATTTTCGAACAAATCAAAAAAAATGCCTCAAATTCGCCTACCCACCCACAGCAAGCTGTGGGGTACAATCTGAACAAGTTCAGATGTACACAAAA
>JAGVYH010000007.1 GCA_018303325.1 Candidatus Woesearchaeota archaeon | reverse complement strand
TGAAGATTTTGAAAAAATTAATCTTGTAAGGCACAAAATTAATCCGCAATGGAATTATACAATCAGTTGAAATTGGCAATTTATTTTATAGCAGTCCCTAAGAAAGAACAAACATCCTCTGATAAGCTATCGAATAAATCTTCTTTGCTTGCAAGTTCAGGTATCTGATAATTTGCTGAAACCCATCTTTTCAGGAAAAGCTTCCATTCTTCTGCTGAAAGTTGAGAGGTTATTCTTCTTCTTGCTTCTAAAAATTGCGGTCTATTCAAACGTTCAGCTCTTTGAAATTCTTCAAATGCTCTGTTTACGCGCGAAACCAATTCTTCAGATTCCATTACACACAGGTTTAATCAATTATTTATAAATGTTGTTATGTAATAGTGATGAATTAATTAGTGGGGTGGGGGTTATTAGATTTATTGTACTTGTTTAGTTCCTGGCATGTCCAACACGTTCACTAAAAAAGGTAAGATGGTAATATGGTTTGATGGTTTGATGGTCTGAAGGTACTACGAACGCCACGACGGAAATCAGTCGTTACCATCAAACCATCTGACCTTCAGACCTTCAGACCTTCTTACTTTTTTTCATGTAATGGTGGCTTCGCCCACAAACTGATTGTGAGCGGTAAATATATAGATATTGAGAAACAAAACATCAGTTAAACAAAGATAGAATAAAAAATAGAGAATAAATACAAGTTTATTATCTTACTCAACACTAACCTTCTTCCCAATACTTTGGCCTGGCATTCCTGTTTCAAACAGCGCTCTTACAGCGCCTTTTGAGCCGTGCGGAAAGGTTATTTTTCCTTTTAGTTCTTTACCAGAAGGTGTTTTGTAAATGACTTGTTTTCCAACTAATTTCTGGGCTTTTTCTTTATTATCTACTTCATCCACAAGAATAACCATCTGATTATCTGTTTGTGTCCTTTTTCCTCTTCTAAAATGAACTATTGTACCTTGCATAAAAATCCCTCATAATTAATTATATCTCCATAATTATTATTCAATGTTATTATACACTGGAAAAACGAGGTATTTATAAATGTTTTTAAGGTTAAATGGTTTGAAGGTCTGATGGTAAGAAGGATTAGGAAATTGATTCGTTACCATCTGACCTTATTACCATCCTACCATCTTACTCGTTTTATATCACATCTGACACTTTCTCAAATTTCTTCTCCTGTTTTTTTGTCAAGACAGCGAAGATTTCTCCGCAGTCATTGCAATATAACTTGTCTTCCTTTTCCATGTACTTAACATTATCGCTGCCGCATTCAGGGCATTGTCTTAGTTTTGATGGTTTTGTCATAATAATTATTTTTGTTGAAGTGAAGTTTATATAATTTTCGAAAACAAGTATGTAATAAGTCTGCCCCTCAGCTTTGGCGAAAACCTTAGAAGAAAATGCCTCGTCATAACTTCTGCGGTTTTTGCTAACGCAAAAATCCTCGACCTTGAGTTTTGCTATGGGAGTCTTAACGCGCATAACCGCTAACTCAGCTCTAGAAAACTCAAGGCAATATAACACAGATTATGTTTAATTGATTTCTGGCACATTACATGTTTTTGTAGATATTCCTTCTATGTCCTACAACAAGCACATGAATTTTCTTAGAATTATCGTCGATATCAGCAATAACCCTATAATCACCAACCCTTAATTTGTATTCACTTCTTCCTTCCAGCTTTTCAAAATAATGATGAGGTATTTCTTTAGTCGATGTTATTTTGTTATAAATTCTTTTTTTTATTTCCAATGGCAATTTAGATAAGAAATCTATTGCCTCTTCATCGAATGTAAGCGTATACATTATAACCCAAGCCTCTTCTTTGCCTCTTCTTCTGTTAGAAACTTACCTTTTCTAACTCGTTCTCTTGCTTTTTCAATTGCTTTTATTGTTTCTTGGCTCAGCTCGGGTTCATCTTCACAATGTTTGGCTATAAAAATAACTTTTTTTATTACCTCGTCATAACTTTCGTTCTTACATTCCCTAAATCTGTCTAATTGAAGTTTGGTATCTTCATAAATTTTAATTGTTGTTGCTTCCATTATTATCACCGTATACTAAGGTATACTTAAGTATATTTATATTTTTCGCTTTATGCGCCAGAAATCAACTCAAATTCTGCGGAATTTGCCCCAAAGGGAAACATAACATAGTTATATTGAATTATTACTCGGCATTTTCTCCACGTGAATGGTTTTATAAATTTTAAAAATTAAATAATTTTTGTGGCAGCAACAATAATGGCAGTGCTCACGGACAACTTTTCTCCTCGCTACTAAAATGCCCATAGTCGAAAAGATTGTCCTGTTGAGTTTATCGTCGTGAATTACCACTAATTCCCCTGTTTTACAAACATAAACATCTAATTCCACCATGTCAATATTTAATTCAAAAAAAATGGGTTATAAACCCCACACCCACAGCTCTGCTGTGACCCATTTTTAAGAGTAAACTTCCCATCTGAAGCGTTGGCAAAATAAAGCCCCGCAGCTCTGCTGCGATTGGGAAGTTTACTCAACAGCTTTTCTGAAAGAACGCAGAGTATTTTCAGGCTCATATCCCATTGCGCCGCGATGCCCAATTTTTAATGTCATGCGATAAATATAGAATATGTTTTATATAAAATTTGTTAAAGCACAGTCAAATTCTATACCAATCTATTTAATCTTTTTTTCCAAAAAAATGTTTCGGATTAAGTTAGAATAAACACACAACAGAAACCCAGCTAAACTTTTATAAACCCTTCTTTTGTTCTACCACTAATGAAGCGACAGTTTAAACTTGAAGAAATCTGTTTTGATGAATACAATGAAATTTGCAGGGAAGTAGGATTACCTATGGAAACTTCTCAATTTTCAACAAACAGAAGATTTATGAATGGTTTTCCAAAAAGATATGCAAAATTAAAAGAGAGAATTACTTATAGAAGATTAGCTAACATAATACAAGATATAGAAGATGAACCTTTGAGAAATGAAAAACAAAGATTAAGGCAGATATTTACTTCACCACAACACTTTAGATTTGGCGAGGTAAAAAGATTATTGAGAGATAATCCAGCCTTTTACTTGGAGTACCTTCAAAAAAATGAGCCAAAATTTAATGAATTTGTAATTATACTGACAAGATATAAAATGGGCGATACTTTCTACAATGATTCATTTACATACAAAAAAGAAGATGATTTATGGATTTTAAGAAAAATAGCCATCCACAAGCCAAATTATGAATTTTATAGGTTTGAAGGATTACAGAAACCATTTTCAGAAGAAGATTATTGTCTGAAATGTGTTCTTCCAAGATAGATTAATGTGTTTAGTATACTAAAAGTGATGATAAACACCAATACCTTTTTTTGTATAATGCTAATCAGTAAACTTTATATATATAATCCATTAAAGATTTAGTAATACATGGCTTATCCAAAACATCATGTAAAAAGAGGGTATAAAAGAGGATTAATCTTTGTTGCAATAGTTGTAGTTGTGTTTTCTGTTTCTATGCTGTTCACAAACTTAAAAGATGAGCAGGGAAATGTTGATTTATCCAAATCGAAAATATTGTCAAAGATTGGCGAAGAGCTAGGCACATTGTCCCCTGAAAATTTGCTGAAGACAGGAAAAGGCATAGGTGGAGAAGAGAAATTGTTGTATGAATCTGGTTTGCAGCATAGTGCTGGATTAACCCCAAAACAAACTTCAGACGACAGTGATGGTGATACTTTGCCAGATGAATTTGAAAAAAAATTAGGAACTGACCCAAAAAACAAAGATTCTGATGGTGATGGAATATCTGATGGAGATGAATATTCTAAGACAGGCACTGACCCAACAGATTCTGATACAGATCATGACACACTGCCAGATGGAACAGAAAAAGACTGGGGCTCTGACCCGAATAATCCTGATTATGATGGAGATGGTCTGTTAGACGGCGAAGAATTTGATCAGAACACAGACCCTTATAATATAGATAGTGATGAAGATGGCGTAGAGGATTCTGTTGAAGTGGCAGTCGGCACTGACCCAACCAATCCTAAAAAAACACCAACTGATGCGCAAGTAAAAAAAGCTATTGATAAAGTTAAATCAAAAAAAGGGGAAAGCGATAAAAAAAAGAAAGATGCTGAAACCCAAAAAGCTGCAAAAGAAAAGGCAAAGCAGGCAAAGGCAGATGCGAAAGAACAAAAAGAACAACCACCCCAGCCAATCACCGCAGCTTATAACAATTTTGATCCTGAAGGGGATTTAGTTATTAATCTCAATCAAGGTGAAAATTTAGTTGGACAATATTTTTTCAGAGACAAAGGCTTATTCAGCGACGAGATATATAAAATAAACCCAAAAACAGGAAAAAAAGAATTGTGTAAAGGCTGCGAGATAGTTGAAGAAGGTGATAAGTGGTTTTTGAAAGATAATACTTTGTCAGAAAAAGAAGGTTTTGGAAAAGCAGAAATTGGCGCTGACCCAGACGATGAGCAGGAAAGAATTCTAAATAAATGCGAAGCTCAAAAAGGCGAAGGAGAGGAATGTGTAAACGCTAATGTTCTTTTCGGTAAAGTTATGGATAATTTAGACTTTGAATTCAGGTCGAGAGTAGAGGTTGTCTTCGGCGCTTTATTTGACAAATGGTCAGAAGGATGGTTAGGCTCAAGATTAGAATATTATCTTTATTCAAACGTCTGCCATGTTCAATATTACAGAGGAGATGATACTGACCAAGACTTAATTGCAGGAGGAAGTGTAGAAGTGCCTTCATTTTATTATGACTGGGATCAAAGTGCAGGAAAATTGTTTGTCGTCAACATAGCAGGTGAGAAAGAGCAGTTAACGAATACAACATACAGATATGGATTCTCAGTAAAATTAATTGGGCAGATGCATTATGTCATTTATTTATATAATAGCTGCACTAAAGAAAAATCATTTTCAACAGCGCTTACAACTGAGCAGGGTGCCTCAAGTGCATCAGCATCAACGACATCAACATCACAAGGCTTCAGCTGGAAAGAATATTTTACTGGAAGTGGACAACCCCAAGCAACAGCCACGCAAAAAGCATATATCACAGGATGGAGAGATGAAGGAATATTAGGATATAAAGGCGTGCATCAGGCGCATTATGCCAGCGATAATATGCTCTTTGACTGCGCAGAACCACCCACAGCAGGAAACACAGGGAAGAAAACCTGCAGATTTAATCAAGCCTGTGTTAAAGTATTAGATGACGAAAAGCACGTTGAGCCATATTGTGTTGATTTAACAAACGGCCCAGGATTCTTTACATTAGGAGAAGAAACAGGAAGCAGTGAGTGCTAGATCAGTTGTCAGGTTTCACTACATTCGATTATTTTATCCTTTTCACAGAATATTTGATAAGTGTTCCGCTTGTTTTTGTGCCAATTTGGCTTACAATTTCCCCAATATTGCTTTCTTGAATATCGCCTTTTATTATATAAACACCACTTTTACTGTCTGTTAATCTTGCATTGCCGATGTGACCTGCACGGAAATAACCATCAAGCGCTCTTTTTATTTCAAAGATAAATGTTCTTTCTTTTACTCTAGTCAAAGTTAATTTATATTCAGAAAGTGTTTGAAGAATAGCTTCTGCTCTGGTGAACTCATCTTTAACTTTTTCGGCTAGATAATCAAAAAATGCCCTTTCTTCTATACTTACCCCGCCCCTTTCAAGATTATCTATATAACTTCTGCCATAACCGCCATTGCCATCTCCTCTTCTTTGTTTATAAGCATCCATAGCTTTTCTTAAAAGAGTAAAATATTCTCTTTTTTCAGTTGATTTTATTGTAGCAGGAGCATAGCCTTCATATCTCAATAATAAGTTTTGCAATAGTCTTGAGGTTCTTCCGTTCCCTTCAGTAAAAGGATGTATTCTTACAATATGAAAATGAACTAATGCAGCTTTTTCAATTGGATGCATATCACCAGTATAAACCTCTAAAAATAATTCTTCCATCATACCATGCACTTTTTCATATCTTGGCGGGAGCATAACCTCTTCACCGCGTATAGAAACATTTTCAGTACGGTATCCCCTCCTTACGTCTGCTCTTTCAGGCTCTATTTGTCTGGCAACCTCTTCAACAAATCTTCTGTTTAATTCGCCATTGTAATTGGCAATTGCCCATTTCCAAGCATTTGTCAGATTTTCTAGTGTCACTCTTTCTTCTTCTTCCTGCTGCTCAATCAGCTTTTTCTTCATTCTTTGGGTTATGGTAACACTGTCCTGAGCACCATTAGTTAATGTACTGTCGTCAATAAGATTAGAATGCGCATTTGACTCTGTTTCAAGAAATCTTCTGACACAGGCAGCGAGGTCAAAATTCTCTATAGCTTCCTTTTTTTCATCAATTTCAATAAGTAGCTCTGGGTTTATGTATTGCATGTGTAAATGAGATAAATGCGGGGGTTTTTAAAGTTTTCTGTTTCTACTACTTGTAAGTGGTGTATGATTTATGTAGTATTGGGCTAAAAAGTAAAGTTTTTAAAAATAATGAAGAGAATAATAAATTGTGTTCTTTCTGATTACAAAGACCATGTCGAAAAACTCCCTACTTCAGCTATAAACATCTTTTCTATGGTCAAAGCAATTTATAATAATCTTATCCTGTTCTATTCTGTAAATTATCCTGAAAGGCGGAACTCTTATACTACGATGGCCTTTCAAATTATATTGTAAGGGCTTTCCAGATTCAAGAAGCTGCTCTAATTTCTTAAGATGGTTAATTACTCTTATTCGCGTAGGTTTATCTTTAATTTTCTTAAAATCTTTTTTAAACTCTTCTGAGAATATTATTTGCATTTTAATTCCCTGAACAATTAATATTTAACAATCAATTATTTTATTGGCATAAGAATTCCTATGAAATTCTTAATGCATCAATAAATCATCTATTTTTTCATCGCTCATAGCAGTATCTGCTTTGACAAATTTGCCTTCCTTTATTTGTTCTTCGCTTCTTCTGATTTTTTCAATTAGCAGCATATCATCCCTTAATGCTTCTTTCTTAATTTGTTTCAACATTATATTACCATCTTCATTAAATATTATAAACTTTGTTGAGGGGGTTATACCTGCATCTTTCCTGATTTCTGAAGGAATAACAACCTGCCCATTTTCTGACATTTTAGTTATAGACACTTCCATTTTACACCACCTACAATGTATTTTAATATTAAAACATATTTTATATATAAACTTTTCGGTTTTTTGTAAGTAGAACAGATTATTTCAAACAGCCCTCAGGAAAATAATTTACCACATGGTCTTTAAACAATGGAAATGATTCAAACCCTGTAATTATATCACTAAATCTTCCTCGAATATCAACAAAGAGCTCATAAAATTTTAATTCGCTTTTTGTTTCAATCTCCATACCAATTCTCCATTTACCAATATGTTTGACGATGAAAGTGATGTCAGGTATGGCCTTAAGATATGAAACAAGCTCTTTTTCTTTCTCTATGCTTATATTGTTCACGCCGAGAAACAGCATGTGTGAACTGAACCCTAAACTTGAAGGATTAACAAACAGCCTAAACCCAAGCAAAAGCTTTGCTTTCTTCATTTCATCAATTCTATTTTTTATTGTATTACCTGTTACATTTAGTTTTTGGCCCAGCTCAATATTAGAAATATTGGCATCTTTATTTATGTGTTTAATAATTTCCTTGTCGAGAGGATCAAGAAAAAAATCTTTATTTAGTTTCATCTCGTGAAAAAACTCTTTTCTTATTCCTGTTTCGCTCATTCCTGATTGGTTTACTGTTTTGTTTACATCCTTATTTGTAACGTTTTTTTCGGTATTGTTAGCAGTTAGTATATAGCTTCTTTCCATATCATAAACATTAATATAAATCAATATTTCATAATCACATATTAATTTACCATATTTATTGGTTATTTCTTCAAACAATGCATTGAATTTGAAATTATCTTCGCATATAAAATTAACAACAATGTCCCAATTACCGCCAACTTCACCCAACCAAAACACAAAGGGATGATTCTTTAAATATTCTATAAAAGAAAGTTTATCCTCTTTCTTAACATTGAGCATCCTGAATGCTGTTCTGTACCATTTGTAATTAACAGCCGCTGAGTCAAACACTGCTTTTGCGCCAAGAATTACCCCTTCTTCTTTCATCCTTTTAATTCTATATTCAACTACCTGCCTTGATAATCCTACTTTTTTTGCAAGCTCTGTCAGAGGCATTCTTGCATTCATGTCTAATGCTGATATGATTTTACGATCTTTTAAGTCAATTTTTGTCATGGTTTAACCTTTTTATCCATTTTTTTGATTTTTAGCCATCCTTATCAATTTCTTAATTTTTCGCCATTTCATTCATTTTCCACTATTTTTAGTAATATAATCATAATAACTATTTAAATTTTTCCATTATGCAAAAAATAACAAAGGAAGTTTTAAATACTTACACAACCAATGTACTTACTATGAAATGATAAAAATGTGTTAAGACAACCAAAAAAAGAGGTAAACAGAAGAACCTAAACGAGAAAAAAGAAGTAAAAAAGAAAACAAAGAAAAGAAAAAAGAAAGTGAGAAAAAAGGTGATGAAAATGGAAGGAAATGCAAGTATTATGGCAATGTACGAAAAAGACCTAAAAGAAGTACACAGCAAAAAGAAGAAAGGCGTTTTAGTTGTACTTTTGAGTGTAATAATCATCCTTATGGTGCTTTAAGATCAAGAAACAGAAATGGAATAAAAAACAAAAAATAATAGAGATTGAAAACAAAGAAAGGTGAATAAAAATGGAAGAAACAAAAATTGAAACAAAAGGGATAGATGGATTGTTAGAATGGATAGATGCTAAGAAAGTTTTAGTGTTTGTTCAAGAACCTTTCAATTGTGGACCAAATCCGGAGACCGCAAGAGGAATTGCTTACGAACTGAACAGAAAAGGATGTGAAGCAAAAGCAATTATAAAGCTAACAGATTATCATAGTATAAATTATGATATTACATACATCGCTTTTTTCGATGATAGTGGCGATACTATTCTACAAAATGCATTTGAATTTATGAAAAATATGATGATAAAATCAGTTGATGCAATTGTTTACGTTGCTGGGGGTACAGTTGAACCGGGAGATATAGCTGCGAATTACAGAGAATTTGTAGACGGTGTAGGTGTTGAAAAAGTATTTTTATGTTTAGACACCAGAGAAACTGATTCCTTAATATCAACATTGGATGCAATAGAAAAGGAAAGCCAAAGGACAGGAAAAGATTACACCCCAAAAGTATTAATTAATACGAATAGAAAAGATAATCAGCGTCTAATATTTGGTGAAGCTCTATTACACCATTAAGATTGTAAGGATTTACATATCTGTTAGAATTAATGATTGGCTTTGCGCTAGAACGAAAACGCTTTTTTTATTTTTTTCTTATTTAGTATATTATATTCTTACTATAATTATATAATCAAATTCAAAAGATTTATAAATATATACTTCGCAAAATTATTATAATCATCTTATTTCGGGAGTAAAAAGAGAATCTGTTGAACCTCTCTCGTTCGCAGCTGTCCAGTCGCATAGCTTTGCTTTGAATGGGACAGCAACCTTGCATAAGTTTCCTTTATCGCATGGTGCTCACTTGTCATAAATGACGAAAGGTTCAACAGAGCTGTAAAAAGGGGAGTATTGATGAAAAAAAGGGGTTTTGTAACGCCGTTCATAGTAGCTGGACTTTTAATTCTTATAACTATAGGAGTCTTTGTACTCATGAGAAACTATGTTTATCTTGGTAAATTTGTTCCGTCGCCAATTGTTCCTATAACTATTTTTACTCAGGAATGTGTTAAACAAACCACAGAAGACGCATTATTCTTCGCAAGAACACAAGGAGGGTATATTTATCTTCCTGAAACTATCGCAAAGGATAAAGAGTCATACGTTAATCTTGGTCTAAAAGTTCCTCTTTGGTTTTACAAATTCCAAGATAGAGCGCCGACTAAAAATGATATTGAGCTGGATATAGAGAAATATGTAAAAGAGAATCTTCTAAACTGTCTTAATAATTTTCAGCAATTTTCCAATGAATTCTCAGTTGAAGCAACCAAAGCAACCAGTGGAAAAAGTGGAACCTCAGAAAAAAATATTTCAAGCAATGATTTCAACAATGATTTCAATATTGATGATATTGAAGTTCAATCAACAATAAACACTCACGACGTTACAATTAATGTCAATCTGCCAATACAATTAAAAAGAATTACAAAAGGCTCTTCACAAATCTACTCTTTCCCCAAAATAGAAACAAAGGTAAATACTGATTTTGGACAAATGTACCAGCTTGCAACAAAAATAATGAAGCAGGAAAACGAAGAGGCATTTCTCGAAGGTTATGTAATTGACATGATTGCAAGCTCTGAATATCTGCCTCACGAAGGAATGGAAATAACATGCCAGCCAAGGTCATGGGCAATAGCTAAAATTGATGAATATTTGAAAAACGTTATCATGCATAATATCAAGTTCTTAACTTTCAAGAATACAAAGTTTGAACCCTCAAATATTCCTTACTTTGACAAGATTTATCAGGTTGAATTAGGCGGAACAATAGGAATCTCAGGAACCTCAAACAAGTTAAATAAATTAAATGAAAACAAGTTAAATATAAACAAGCTAAATGATTTCTCAAACATAAAAGTAAACACAATTTATAATCCAGAATGGCAGTTAAATGTTGATGTCCAGCCAAAGCATGGAGACACAGTAAAGCCAATAGAGTATGACCCAACAAAATTCTTTTTTAACTGCATAAAGATTTATCATCACAAATATTCTGTAAATTTCCCTATAATGTTCCAGTTAATTTCTGACGACAATCCAGAGGACATGTTTTATTTTGCAACTCCTGTTATTATGACGCATGACGAGCCTGACAGATATGGTAATGTTCCTGCATGGCCTGAAGAAGTGGACAGGACAGGCAGCGAGAAGTATTGCAGCAATACAACCTCAATTTCAATATTTAATCTTGACAAAGCAGGAAACATTGTTGTCCAGCCTTCACTGCAGGAAAACAGAAAAGTTCAATTGGATGTTTATGCATTTGACGCAGTAAAAGGCTACCCTGAAGGAGCGCTTAAAGACGTCAAAATCAGTTATCACTGTGTTAAATTCAGATGCGAAATAGGCACAACAGAGCTGCCAACTTCAGAGGAAGGTTATTATGTTGGAGATGCGCCAATGCTGAGCGCAAAGTTCCCGTCATGTTTCAACGGGTATATTATTGCTGAAAAAGAGGGTTATCTGACTGCAAGGCAGAAGATTACTATCAGTGATGAGAATAATAATAATAATAATAATAATAATAATGGATTAGCCGAATCACCTGAATCGTTTGGAACATCTGTTAATATTGAGATGAAGCCATTAAAAGATATTGACTATGAAGTGAAGGTGATTGAGGATAAAAATAATATTATTACAGAAAGAAATATGGTCAAAGGCGAGGCAGCAATTGTGATGATAAGCGCGCAAAGCGCACAGGATTCTGGAGCTAATAATTTTGAGCAGACTGTGTTTTATCCGCCGGAATATATTGAAGAGGATAATACAGAAGCAGAATTATTTGAAACCTCAACTGCTGCTGCCCCAACTGAAAAAGAAAAAACAACCACAACATCACCTTATACCAATCTTAAATTAATTGTGAGCAATAATATTCCTTATACTGTTGACATAAAACTCGTCAAAGACGAGCAGATTTGGGGAGGTGCAAGCTATAACTGGACACCTTCAATGAGCCAAATTACAACAAACAACAAGATTATATTTTATGTTACAAAAAAAGAAACATTATTGCCCCCGCAAACACCTGAAGAATGGAAGAAATTGTATGATGATTCATTAAAAACTTCAACACAATACCCGCCAAAGATGGTATATTTGTGGGAGAAAAAGTAGAAAGAATTAGAAAAGAATAGAATAAAATGGATAAAATTAGATAATGAAAAAAACAACTATTGCACTCAAACTTTGCACAATATTCATGATTTTCCTAATTCTAACTATGCCAATATCTTATGCTTTGTCTATAAAGCCGGAAACAATCAAGGCAGAGGTTGACAAGAGCAAGCCAATCTCAACAATATCATGGGAAACAGACGATCTCTCGTCAGGCATTGTAAGATACGGCAAAAGCACAGAAAGCATTTCAACAATCCCAGAAACCGGCGAGTATAAACAATCCCATTCAGTTGTGCTAAATGATTTAGAATACGGTCAAAAATATTATTATACTATTGAATCAAGCGATGGTGTTGTTACTGCAAAACTAACAGGATGGAAGGATTTCACAACCATATTAAGCCCTGTCCAGAATGTTAAAGTTGATGAAACCTCGTCCTCAACAGCAACATTAAGCTGGCAGAAACTTGCCAAGGCAAAGAAATATAATATTTATCTGGCAAAAAAAGAAAAAGATGAAAAAAACAGCCAGAAACCCAAAGAATTTAAATCAAGCGAATTTAAATTAAATGCGTCTGGAACTTACACAACACTTGACGTGAATAATCTTGAGCCAAAAACAGCATACATTGCAAAGGTTGTTGGAGTTGATGAGCTTGAAAGGGAAGGGCTTTTCAGCGACGAGATTGAATTTACAACAAAAGAATTAACACCTGAAATAAGTTTTGTTCAAGCGGTTTCAGTAACAAAGAATTCTGCTATCATCAAATGGAACTCAAATCTTCCTACCTCAAGCAAAGTGATGTATGACAAAGACAGCACATTGGACTTAAGTGCATTTGATGGGGCTCTTGCAACAGACCACTCTCTGAAACTAAAAGAACTTCAGGAAGGGGCAACATATTATTTTATGATTGTTGTGGAC
Organism: Candidatus Woesearchaeota archaeon; assembly: GCA_018303325.1. GTDB lineage: Archaea > Nanobdellota > Nanobdellia > Woesearchaeales > DSVV01 > JACQSP01. The sequence goes on along the minus strand of JAGVYH010000007.1, from coordinate 10,291 downwards.
AAGGGAACAGATGAAACAACAGGTGGAACAGGAAGCGCAGGTAATATCCCAGAAATCATCGCCCAATCAGAAGTAAAAAGTTTCACAACTCTAAAAATTGACACTGCCCTTGAATTTATTGATATCTCTGCAAGTGAAATAACCAAACAGCAGGCAACTATCACATGGAGAACAAACCTTGAAGAAAAATGCGCAGTATTTTATGGTATTGACGACAGCTTTACAAGCTCAAAGAAAGAGGATTTAGCTGGAACAGAGCATAAGATACTTCTTAATGATTTACTTACAGGAATTAAATATTATTACAAAATAAAATGCGGCGCCCAAGAAAGTGCAGTAAACTCATTCATAACATTGGCAGGCGAGGAGGGTGAATTCCTTACTCTAAACCAAATACCAATGTACACCACTACTCCAACAATTAATATCACTGGAAAAGTCACAAAGAACTCAAAGTTATATATCTTCCTTAATGATGATCCTCTTGCAAAAGTGCATAAAATAATTAATTCAACTTCATTCAGCGAAGAAATTCTGCTGAACTTTGCATCAAAGCAGGACGGCATTTCTGGAAAAAATATTATTAAGGTTCTTGCATGGGATCCAACCATGAAAAAAGATACTAAGCTTCTTTCAACTATTGTTGATATTGTCAAGCCATCTTTTGAATTAAATGAACTGCCAGATGCTGTAAATGAAAATACATTAAATGTTTCAGGAATCGGCGAGCCAAATGCAACTATTGATATTTTTGTGAATAATCAGACAAAAGCACATTTGACAATCGGTTCAGATGGCAGTTTCTGGACAAATGTTGCCCTTGGCAACCAAAACCAGAGTATAACTGTAATTGCAAAAGACAAGGCAGGAAATGAGCAGAGGGCTGAAAAATTAATTGTTGTCGACAAACTTGCTCCAAAAATTGATATTCTTACACAATTAAAAGCAGAAACACATTTTAAAATTTTGACTATTGAGGGAAAAACAAAGCCTAACTCAAAGTTATATGTTACTAATTACGGCGAGTTTAACGGCTGCGATGATATTCAATGGATAAAAATGTTTGGAGAATGCACGACGTGGATTGGCAAGAAGCATCGTGTGCCCGGAACAATGGTAAGCTACAGTATTGACCCAATAGGTCTAGTGTTAGGAAGCACAATTGAAGCCAGCGCAGATAATGACGGCAGATTTACAATAAGAGTGCCTTTATTTATGAGTACTGGACTAAAAGTAAGCGGGAAAAACAGGATAGAATTTTTAGCAAGTGATAACGCAGGAAATATCGGAACAAGGGTGGTAAACATTAATTATAAGCCGGGATGCCCTGACTGGCAGATTAATTTAGGGGAAATACAATCATATCCTTTTAATTTATACACAAAGGATTTCACTGATAATAACGTCGAGGCAAGCACATTTATCCCTATTGAATATCTTGGCTCAGGAAACCCGCGGAACATAAGGGTTTCTGTTGTGAAAGATATTAATTCTATCCACGAAGGAATTTTGGGGAACACAGGAGAGGTTATTGAGCAAGACGACGGAACAGACTTAATTAATTTAAGAACAGCAAAGTTCAGCCAGTTTGATCCTATTGCAAGAAAGATTTATGTTTATGCACCTATAACAATTAACAGATACACTGGATCAATCAAACAACTGCCTGACCAGCTGAATATTTATCTCAAAGCGAGAATAAGCTACAGATCAGATGATGCAGGTTATTATGGTGGTACGTATACTGGCAGTTATTTCGGTCAAATGTCTCCTGGCTATTACCCTGAATCTGGATATGCCACCTGCGATGTTTATCCGGTTATAAGCTACAGCATCCAAAAGCCAATAGATTATTCTATTTTCCTAACACCTGAAATGATTAATAAAACAATACAAGCACTTGATAAAACAATTGATACCTCAAAAAAGATTTCTAACGTCGTCAAAGAAGCTGCATTATACACAATGCTTGGCTGCGGTGCAATGGTTGCGTACAATTATCTTTCTGCTGCGTTTACAAGTGTAAAACCAACCACAGCAGGAGCATGCAGTCCTGTCGAAGAACAAATGCAGACAACATACTGGCTGTGCGACAGAATACTCTGCCCAAGCGCTCCTGCAAGATGTGAAGAAAAATCATGGGCCAAATCAGGATATTTAGATGGCGACAGTGTTGTGTCAGAAGAAGAATGGAATGAAAGAGGCACAACAAATGACCAGACAAAATTAGCATATGCAAATGCACATAATATTCCTGTCGAGCAAATGGGTAATCCTACCGTAGCATCACCAACAGCTATACAGGCATGGGCTTCTGAAAATAATATGAAATATTATTCTGGCTTAAAAGACCAGCCGAGAATTTATACTTATACAGACGAACTTACAGATGAAGTAACAACATTTGAGTATATAGATATAAAAGACAGAAATGTTGTCGACAAGAAAGCATTAAGTGAGCTGACGAAATCGCAAGGAACACCAATAATCAATTTAAGGATTTCAGAAGCTGATATCAAAGCAGGAGACTGTGACATGACTGACCAGACATTGGTAAGAGTGAGAAAAGCCAGCACAGAAGACCTGACACCATTTTCCGGAGCAAAAAAGATAGTAAGCCCAGATTATTTCTGCCATCCACAAAGTCCTGACCAATTAGGAGAGCCAGACCCAAGTTTCTTGGGATGTTATTCAGAAAATTGCCCGAACTTTGACCAGACAAAATGTTTCTGGACAGCTGATATTAATCCACCAGCAGGCTTGTGGGCGAGCACAAGATGCGGGTGTCTGCCCGGAATAAAATCTCATTTGGATAATTTAATAAGGATAATGGAAGGAGCAAAAAAATGCCTCCAACAGGCGCAGATAGGCGAAGTAAGAGGTGGATTTTGTGAAAGATTACTTGCGCAGTTTATCTGCGATTTGTTTACAGAACTCATACTTAAATCATTAATTGGCGTCGGAAGTGATGATTATGGAATTATCGGCAGTGCCGGCGGCAGAGAAGGTATAAGCGACTTCAAGAAAAATTCAAGGCAGGTTTCGAAACAATTGTCAAACAGATACGGCGGCATTGTAAAGAATAAATTAGGGCTGTCAAGTGACCAGCTTGTAAATAAATTCTGCATAGCTGCAATAACAATGGACTGGTCTGTGTTGGAAGGAATGCTAAATCAGGTTGTCGACGCTATTCCTGTCGAGCCAATTGCGCATGTTGAAGCTGATTCAAGGGCATATGGTTATGATCCTTTCAATGGAAGAATGAATATTGGCTATAATATTTATTTAGGCCTTGTGCCAGGCGGAAGAACACAGACAGAGATGTATTTAGAATGCGATCCCAGTTATCCAAATCCTATGTGCAAGGCAGGAGAAAGAAAACCTGTGCCAAGAAGTTTCAGGCAGTTAGATAAACATTATCCGCCTATCGACGAGAATATTGTGTTTGTTGATCAGAACGCACAATCATGGTATAATAAGTTAGTCTTCATAATGAAATATGAGCTTGCAGGAGATATAAAAACAGAAATTATTGAAGTGCCAATTACAAAAAAAGGTGATTTGGCATTTGGCTGCACCTTCTCTGTAACACAAGGAATAACCTGCCAAACCCTTGGATTGATTGAGCAGGAAGCTGGAATTGTGCAGGCATATCCTGTCGGGGCAGGCTCATTCCTTTCACCAAAGACAAATACTTTTTTCATAGGCAATAAAGTAAATTTGATGCTGAGAGTGAGAAACCAGTTTAAAGAGCCGGAATTTTATGTGAGATTTAATTTTGATGATCCTTCTATGAGTCCATTAGAATATACACTGCCTGGTGCAGGTGGAGGAGAAGTTGGAAGTGCATCACAATCATTTGGAGAACAGGTATATAATCTCTGGCTTGGAACAGTAGGAAGCACTGGATTAGGGTTAAGCAGCGGAGAGCAATATAATATGAACAATATAGATTTCACACTCGACGAGCCAATTGCACTGGATAAAAAAGATGGCGTGCACTCCAATGGTAGGCTTAACATGCAGGTTATCGGCGCAGAAAAAGCCATACTTAATATTTATGCACAAATAAAAACACAGGACAATCAATTTGTCGACTTGGAACCGTTTAAATGCACTGTTTGGGGCAATGATAAAAGCGCTTCTGAAATTTATCTGCAGGATCCGACATATTCCAGCGCAGTAAGAATTAACGGCCAGCTCGTCTCAAAACAAAAAGGTATAACCAGCCAATTAGGGCAGGAAGCTACAACCAAGACAAATGATGAGCTTGCCATAATGGCATTTTCTGATGTGCAGACATCTACTTCCATAACAATCAACCAAAACCTCGTCGGAGATTCAAGCGCAAGTAATAAAGAAGGGTTGAAAACAAAACTAAACGGAGATAATGCATTAAGCCAAAGCTTAAAGGATAAGCTTGTTGAAATTATTGATAAATCAGAATTGAATGTTAAATGGGTGTATAGTACTAGCGCAAATCAATGGGAAACTGAAAATATTCAAGGTACTGTTTCCTCTGCATCATCAACACCATTTAGCACAACAGAATTCACAATGACAAATGAAGAGATGGCAAAATTAATTGAACTTCTTGGCTCTAAAGGCATGGCTTCTCATTACTTTGATTTCTACGATACAAGCACAACAGGCACGCCAAGTGCACAGAATATACAAATAGATAACTATAAGAATTGGCTATTGTTGAAATATGCGCAAAAAACAGGCAAGCCAGTTGCGCAGGTAACAACATCTGAGCCAGACGCAAGTGAATATGAAGAAAGATTAGAGATGGCAGACGGATTGTATACTAAATGCTTAATACCTGGAGATACATTACAAAGAAAATTTGGCGTCATTAATCCAAAGGCAGAGGCTGTAAAAGGCGATCAAGTTATTATTGTCAGAAGAATCACTGCAAATGTCATTCAAAAACAGGAATATATGCATCTTATGCCTACGTTAAGAATAGTTAGCGGTTCACAACAGGCAGAGAGGCAATTTACTAAGATATCACTGCCTCAGTCAACAGATATAACTGGAAAAACAGTTGGTGTCACAATGACACTGTTAAAAGATACAAATAATAATGGGCAAGGCGACACACCTTTATTATATGAAGGCAAACCGCAGCAATTCAAATTTAATTATTATATCAAAGAAACACCAAAAACAAATTTAATGCCGATGGTTGATATAATCGAGCCTGTAACAGAATATGTGAATGATTTTGAAGAATTATGGATTGGTGCAAACATATTAGACGACAAAAATAAGATTACTGAAATAAAATTAAGAATAGTTAATTCAAAATCAAAGAAAGCCTGCGAAAGCGAGTTTAGTGTTGATGCAAGCATTAATGTTATCGGTGATCCAAACAAAAATAGCTGCGGCGTTGATTTGAACAGATTGGCAAGGGGAACTGAAAATTTATTGCCGAACGAGCTCAGTGCACCAAGCTTTATAAGATTTAAAATAAACCTGCAGGAGATTCCTGCTTCAACATTTTTTACACCTGGTGATATGGATTATTATGCAATCACTCTGGATATCAGCGACGGCGAAAGTGTTGGAAAGTCATCAAAAGGTTTCAAGATAGTTTCAAAGCCGTCAATTTACAGTTATGCAACTTTACCGCCAGGAATTTCCTCTCAGGGAATGGTTGTCACACAAACACCCTCTGGCGGAAATATTTTATGTCTAGGTTCTGGTGCCTGCGCTGTTTGGGGCGAGCCACATTATCCTGCTGAAGTTATCCTTGACCCAAGTATACCAAACCAAGAGCAGTTGCAGGACGTTGTTCCCGGACAGTTTGGCGCGCCTAATCTGCCGCCGTCTCAAACATCACAAGAACAATATGATTATTATGGAAACCAATGGGCGTACAACCCAAATATGGATTATTCGCAGCCATTCCAGTCAAACTCCAATCTAAACTCTTACCCTAACCAAAATATGGGTTCTACTGAAACAGGGTTTGGGAGCGGATATGGCAGCGGGTATAGTGGCGGGTATTCGACAAGTTAAGAGTTGAATAAATAATATTACTATTTACAAATCAAAAAAAGATATTCAATATTTTTTAGTTCCCGGCATGTCCAACACGTTCACTAATAAAGGTAAGATGGTAATATGGTTTGATGGTCTGAAGGCACGACGAAAACGAGGCGTTACCATCAAACCATCATACTTTCCTACCATCTTACTTTATTTTCTTTTCATGTGACGCTGGACTTCGTCCCTAGAACGAGTTAGGAACCGAAAAAAGCGGATAAGAAATATAACCTTGACTAAACAAATATCAAATTTATATCAAACAAAGATGGTTGTAAAAAAAATCGCTAAATCAATTGGAATATTTTTTCATAAACTAGCGATTTGGCTAATTACTTTTCTCATATCAACATTGCTTGTTTTGTTAATCCTTACTGTTTTTATCTCATTCAACAATCTGATGCCGTTTATTGCAAAAGGGATTTATGATTACGGCGACCAAAGCGTCAAAGATAATCTCACACAAAAATTTGATGGTTTATGCGATTATTTCAGTTCGCAGATTAAACTGCTCGAATCGCAAAACAAATCTGTTGAAGATGTTAAACAATCTCTTTTAAGCAGTTCTTCTGACGAGGAAAAAAAGAATGCAGAGATGGTGTTTGAGGTAGCTGAGTTATGCAGCGAGTATCAGGCAAATAAAATCACTTTTGAAAGCCTTTTTATTAACAGCATCTCCTCTGTGTTATCTTCTCAACTCAGCAAGTTTTCAGGCGAGAATGAGAATCAAGAGCAAAACACACAAAAGCAAAATATCGATTTAAATGATAATTTAAAGAACAATCAGAAAAATGGATTGCTGGGAGTTATTCGTTTTGTCAAGATTAGCAGAATCCTGCTTCCAATAATAATTCTATTTTTATTTGGATTACTGTATCTGATGTTTATCCACAAGCCAAAATTATATTTGAGGCAGTTAGGAAAAATATCATTAAAGGTTGGTATTGCGCTGATTATCCCTTATCTATTAATTCAAGGTTATATTCTTTTGAATCCTATAAATACAACGCCTTTGCTAAAGTTAATGAGCGTTGGATTATCAGGAGGACCTTTGGCGCAGGGATATGATGATGCAGGTGTGTCTGAATTGTCTGGCGTGTCTGACATTTCTGTTCTGCCGCAAAAAGACATTGAGAAGATACAAAAAGAATATGGAATAAAAGATATAGCAGACATAAATAATCTAAAAGAAGAAGACAGGCAAAAACTTTTAGAAAAATTAAAAGAAACTCAGCAAAAAGAACAGCAAGGGAAATATCAGCAGGATAAAGGACAATCAGAAAGAGAATTAAATGGAGAAATAAATAAAGAAAATAAAGAAGCTGGCTTTAATGAGGAATCTGAAGGCGACACAGGAGAGTTTGCCCCTGATATTTCAAAAGGCGAGATTGTGGGCGCGTTAGCTCCGCTTGTTTTAATGCATGTTTATAATCTTGGATTATTTATTTTAGGGCTTATTTTTATGGTGATAGGAATTCTTTTATTGATATTTATAAAGAAAGAAGCATTGCATTGAAGATGATTTTAGTCGTTCTCGGCATGACCAACCAGTTCACGAATAAAAGTAAGATGGTTAGATGGTTTGAAGGTAAGAAGGTACTACTATCCGACGGAAATTCATCGTTACCATCAAACTATCTGACCTTCAAACCTTCTTACTTTTTTATCCATGAGACGGTGGACTGCGTCCCAAGTTACGGATTGAGAGCGGAAAACAGGATTGAGAGTGATAAACAGATATTGAAAAAATGTTTACTATAATGTCGGACATAAATATTTATACAAAGTGTTATGTCCGACAAATATAGTAAGTGACACGATATGTATAAAAATTTACGTCACTTACTATAAATCAAAAGATAGAATAACAAAAAAATACGAAAATTTTAAAAAATCAAAAACACAGACATGAAAAAAAAGAAAAAACCCAGACGGGAATAAAAAAGGTTTAATGCCCGCCGTGACCATGACCAGCGTGAGCATGAGCGTCGTGGCCGTCTTTTTTGTACCAAACTTGTTGTTTGATATACTTGTCATTTACATGACCATTTGCATGTGCATACATTAACTCTTGCATTTGTGCATCATTTCCTAATATATCATAATCAATACTACCTAAATGCTCTTTATCAACTTTTAAGTATTTTTCTAATACATCCTTTGCGTGTTCTCCTTTAACCATACCCATCTTAATAGATTGATGTTGGTTTACAATTGTGTTTAATGCTTTTTTATGTGCATCTTTATGTTGTTCGACATTATAATCCTTCCCGTGCGCGTCTATAAGCTGTTTTAGATTATTTTCTGTAACACCTAAAAGTGTTTGCCGGTAAAACTCTTTCCATTGTTTACTTAAGCCACCCCACATATCTTTAAGGTGATTTTTCATAAAGGTATCAAAGTGCCCCATCATATACTCATGAAGTTTCTCTTGCGCTTCTTTCTCATCTAATTTATCAAATTTAATAAATCCTTGTTCATCTCTTTCTAGAATCCCTTCATTTGCTAGTTGTTCAATAGCAGCTGAATGAGCATGTGAATGAACATGAAAATAATTACCTGTAATTCTCTTTATTAATTCATCTGCTTCTTCTAATTGTTTAACTATCTCTGGTTTATCATGACTATGACCGTTACCATGTCCACCATGACCATGTGCATCTTGTGTCATTTTTTCATCCTCCGTTTTCTCTTTATTGATTATCTTTTCTTTTTATAGATTATCTTTTTCTTAATTAATTATATCATTTAACATTTATTAAATATATTATTTTAACATAATCATATCTTATCTTCTATATAAATTTATCTCATTGAATGCATAATATGAATTGGTGTAACCCTTGTTCTTAATCCATAATCAGATGGCATTTTTCTTGCGTTTTCATCACACAAGTTTGGTGTTTCAACAACCTCAAGCATTGAAAACCAGCCGTTACTTAAGCCAGTAGCATTGTGATATCTCCTTTCTGCATACTCTTGACCAACTGTTTTCCCTTCATTATCACAGCTTTTTTGTAATGTTGCAGTTATACCTGCGCAAAGAACATGCCCAATACAACTCTTTCTTAATGCTTCTGCTAATTTTTCATTTCCTGTGTTTTCTTTTCTAACTTCACTAACAACATAACCTAATTCTTCTGCTCTCTTTTTATAAACAGCAGATATGCTTGGATGTGTTATAACACCTGATTTATCCATTACATCAATAACTTCTTGATAATCAATTGCCTGTTCTCCTTCTAATTTAGGCATATCTGCGCAAATAACAATGTATCGTGATGCTCTTTCCATGTCGATGCCACTTAAATACTCATCTAAATTTAATACCCTTGTTCTTGTGCCTTGTTCTTTTCTGGTTATTGTCTGTGTCTTTGGCTCTGAATCTGGAACAACAACGTATCCGTTTCTTACATAAGGTTTTGATGTTCCTGGAATAAATAATAAAGTATGATTATCTGATCTTACTCGTGGATCATAAGCGACCATATTAAATAAATTATCAGTATTTCCTTGCTCTCTTGCGCCTTCTATTGCTTTTTCCCATACATCCATTGTTTCTGTATTGCCAGGCAAAGCATAAACTGGTCTTCTTTTAGGATTATTTGCAAGGAATGCCAATAAAAGCCCTAATTGATCTGTTTCTTGACCCAAACCGCCAAAACACATAATTGCGTCATATCGCAAATCTTGCCTAGTTAATAATCTTGGCAGCATAGTTAGTATTTGTGCATTTTGCTCTAAACCAGCTAAAACAAGGTATCGTGTAACCTTTTCATCTGCTCTTGTAATAGATACTGCTTTGTCTCTAGGAACGCCTTTATCATCTTCTGCATTTGAAACATATAATCCTGTCTTTTCATCCAGTGTGAGATCTTCTGATTGAATACCCATCTCAGCAAGTCTTGGATCTAAAGCAACATCTAAGCCGCCCCTTCTTTCAGTCTGCGGCATACCTTGATGCTCTCTTCTTACATCTTTTGCTGGATCAAATGCCCCTAAATTTGTTATAAGTCTTCCCATTTTTAGCCTCTTTTAGTGAGTTTATTATACCATAGTAATACTTATATATAAAGTTTACTATTGTTTAGTGGTTAAATGTGTGACATTTTGGTCTGTGTGCAGGTAATGCTTGTTTATATACTAAATGGAATTAGTTTTCGAACAAACTATAGGAAATAACTTTAATTTTCGGATAAACTGAAATTAATGTAAAGTTATAGTGGAGGAACTAAAT